>CAYOFY010000028.1:0-18701 GCA_964403465.1 uncultured bacterium | reverse complement strand
TTTCAGCGCTTATGGATCTTGGCAAGGGTGACCTCGGAGCGTGCGCGCTCAAGCATGCTGCGGACATAATCAACCTGCCTTCGAAGCGACCGCGTTATCGCGTCTGTGTACTGGAAGTTCAGCAGGAAGAAGTAGATGTCGTCCATGACCGCGAGCATTGATTCGCACTCCTCTATCCTGCCCTTCCGTATCTCGTCCAGCATGTACCTTCTCAGTTCTCCGTTGCACTCGCAAAGGCCGTGAAGGTAACTCTTGCAGTCAAAACCGTATTCGTCCGGAGATGGTATCCTGCCGTTTTTTATGACGTTGAGCGTGATGACAGCCTCCGCCAGTTCCTTCTCCGCCGCGTGCAGGAATCCCGCGTACATTATTTCGGGGAATTTTTCAAGCCGCTTTTTCGCCTTCACGAGAATGGCCGCCGCCTCCTTCATCTCCTTTTCCGCCTCCGCGTAACGCCGCTGGTGTATCTTCTTTATGGAGTCTGCCGCCATCCTGCCCACCTCGCGGGACAGTTTGAGAGATTCTTCCCTCGCCGCATCCTCTTTCTCAAAAAGGTTTTTCAGCTTCTTTTCCAGTTTCTTCATTTTCGTTCTCCTCCGCCTTTCATTTCTTCGTGTAAAAATCCTTCAGTTCCTTCTCTATCCTCGTCCTGTTCACGGACGCTGCTTCCTTGTGCCCGTTTTTCGACCGTCCCTTATGTGATTGCGCATGCGTGTAAACGACCGCCAGAAATTCCGAAACGGTCAGCACCTTTGCCCCGAACAGCCTTCCGCAATCCCTGACGCCCCTGTCGTCCGAAACCACTGTTCTGAGGCGGTTGTTCTCCGGGGTTTTCTCCAGCATCTCCCTTATGAGTTCGTCGGCGGTGACGTCCCCGGAAAAGACAACGCGTATCCTCCTGTCCCTGAGTATCTCCAGCGAATCCGGGAAACCGTCAAATACAGTCGTAAAACTGACCGAGGGGTGTTTCCTGCGGTAGTCAGCGAGGATGTTGAAGAGAGACCTTCTTGCATAATCAGCGGACCGTCTTTCGTTCTCCCTCAGGAAACTGCTCTTTATAAGGTTGTAGCCGTCAATTATGTATTCCATTTAACCACCGGGGTTCGGGACCCATGACTCGGGTTCAGGGTAAAGGGGTCAGTCCGTCGTCTTTCAGAACCTTGCGGCACTTGGAACAGAGTTCAGGGTTATCCCCTGTGCCCACCTCGGGAAAATGCACCCAGCATCTCCGGCACTTGCCGTAGGATGTTTTTTCCACCGTTATATCCAGAATGTCCCCGTACCCACGGTTTTCTCCTCTCTGTGTTTCATTCGCCCCTTGCGGGGGGGTGGCGGACCGGGACAGGGGCGACAGCACAACCTCGGAGACTATGAAAAGGCCGGCAAGTCCACCGAACCCTCTCAGGAATTCAAGTGTCCCGGCGTCTGCCGCAACAGTTACCTTTGCCTCAAGGCTGCTTCCAACAACCTTTTCTTCCCTTTTTTCCTCTATCTTTTTGAGCACCTGTCTCCGGATCTCAAAAAACCGTTCCCATCTTTCCAGGACGCCTTTGTCGGCGGGCTCCATTTCCGGCCAGTTTTCCATGAAGATGCTGGCTTCCTTCTTCCACGGCAGAAGTTGATATGCCTCTTCCGCGGTGAAGGAGAGGACGGGTGCAATGATTCTAAGCAGCGCGTTCAGGATATGGTAAAGGACTGTCTGCGCGGACTTTCTCTCCAGCGAGTCCCTGCCGTATGTGTAAAGGCGGTCCTTAAGGTGGTCCAGGTAGAACGAGGAAAGGTGGACGTTGCAGTAGTTGTGCATCTCCTCGTACACCTTGTTGAACGAGAACCTTTCGTAGTGTCCGGCCACATTTTCCGCCATTTCTCTGAGTTTCTCAATAGCCCACCTGTCCGCGCCGTTCAGTTCCGAAACCTCAAGCGCCTGGCCCGGCCGGAAATCATGGAGGTTTCCCAGGAGGAACCGCAGGGTATTGCGTATATTCCTGTAAGACATGACAAGGTTTTTTATGATACGCTCAGAGATTCTCACGTCCTGCTGGTAGTTTTCCGCTACACTCCAGATGCGAAGTATCTCCGCACCGTATTTCTTTATCAGTTCGTCTGGCATCATGACGTTGCCCAGGGACTTGCTCATCTTTCTGCCCTCGGCATCCACCACGAATCCGTGCGTGAGCACTGTCCCGTAGGGCGCCTTCTTTCTGATTCCGCATGAGGTGATGAGGGATGTCTGGAACCAGCCCCTGTGCTGGTCGCTCCCTTCCAGGTAAAGGTCCGCCGGCCATCTCAACCCGTCCCTCTCCTTGAGCACGGCAAGGTGGCTGACGCCCGAGTCAAACCACACGTCAAGGATGTCCTTTTCCTTCCGGAACCCTCCGTCCCCGCAGAAAGGACACCGGAAACCGTCTGGCAGGAGTTCCTTCTCCGTCTTCTCCAGCCATACGTCTGCACCTCTCTCCCTCACAAGCGCTTCCGCGTGTGCCACGGTCTCTTTCGTTATCACCGGCTTCCCGCATCCCGCACAGTAGAATATCGGTATCGGCACCCCCCACAGCCGCTGTCTTGAAAGGCACCAGTCCGGTCTCAGTCCGACCATTGAGGAAATCCTGTTTTTGCCCTCGGTCGGAACCCACCGCGTTTTCTCTATCTCGCCGTTCATCGTTTCCCTCAGCCCGTCGTGGTCAATCTTCAGGAACCACTGTTTCGTTGACCTGAAAATAACGGGTTTCTTGCATCTCCAGCAGTGCGGGTAGGAGTGGGTTATCTCCTCGCTGTGGAAGAGAGCCCCGGTTTTCCTCAATTTTTCTATTATGCGGCTGTCCGCGTCAAAAACCCTTATTCCCGCAAACTCCTTCACGTCGTCGGTAAACCTCCCCTTCTCGTCCACGGGGGAGAGTATCTCAAGGTTATTTTTCAGCCCTGCGTAATAATCCTCTTCGCCGTGGCCGGGCGCGGAATGGACGCAACCGGTTCCGTCTTCCGACGAAACGAAATCGGCGAGGATGATGCGGGATTTCCTCTCAACGAGGGGATTGGAATACGTGAGTCCTTCAAGATCCCTTCCCGGGAGGGTTTTCACCACCGATGCCCTGAGCCCCCGCCTGGACATGACTTCCTCAAGCCGTTTCTCCGCCAGCATGTACCTGCCTTCATCCGTGTCAACGAGAACATATTCCATCTCGGGATGCACCGCTATCGCGGTATTTGCCGGCAGGGTCCACGGCGTCGTTGTCCATATGAGGAAGGAAAATTTCTTTTCCGGGCCGTCGGATACCGGGAACTTCACGTATATGGCAGGCGCCTTCTTGTCGGCATATTCTATCTCCGCCTCGGCAAGTGCCGTTTCGCAGGAGATGCACCAGTAAATCGGCTTGTAGGTCTGGTATATGTATCCTGAAATGGCAAGTTCCCCGAACGCCTTTATTATGTCCGCCTCGTAGTCAGGGTGCATGGTGAGATAGGGGTTTTCCCAGTCTCCGAGAACGCCGAGGCGTTTGAATTCCTTTTTCTGTATGGACGCGAATTTCCTCGCGTATTCCGCCGCTTTCTTCCTGAATTCAAGTGCGGCGACATCGCCCTTTCCGGACTTCATCTCCTTGAAAACCTGGTGTTCTATGGGCATCCCGTGGCAGTCCCAACCCGGTTTGTATGGGGAGTAGAATCCGCGCATGGAACGGTACTTCACGACCACGTCCTTCAGTATCTTGTTGAGAGCGGTGCCCAGGTGGATGTGGCCGTTTGCGTATGGCGGTCCGTCATGCAGGATATAGACGGGCCCGCCCGTATTCTTGCGGATTATGCCGTGATAGATATCTTTTTCTTCCCACAGCCGGAGGAATTCCGGCTCCCTTTCGCTCAGGTTTCCCTTCATGGGAAAGGGCGTTTCTGGCAGATAAACAGTTCTGGAATAATCCATTCTTTTGCTCCTTTACCCCGCTTGCCTTGATTTTGTTTTTCGGGGAACTCTTCCCTGATACGCTTTCCAAGTGAGGGGTTTCGGATTTTGATTTTTCTTTTCAAAGTTATAATTTTACCATAACTCTTGACAAAAGCAGAAAGAGGTATTAAAATTTTGCGGGAAACGGGAAGGAAACATCTCCTTTCCGGGTCCCGCAGGGCCGGGTCCTCAGGTTTTGCATTGCACTGAAAAAGACCATCAGCGGAGCACAGTTTCAACAGAGGAGGATATGATGAAAGTGGTTGTGGACGAGAATCTCTGCACGGGTTGCGGGCTGTGTGCTGACATATGCCCCGAGGTTTTCGAAATGCCGGAATCCCTGTCCATCGTGAAGACGACCGAGATTACTGCTGACCTTGAAGAGAAGGTGAAGGAAGCAGCCGAGAGTTGTCCGGTGGAGGCGATTATCATTGAAGAGTAGTCATGGATATATACCCATCCTATAAGATGTTTTCTGCCCAGGGCAGAAAGTATCCTGCGGTTCCCTTATACGCCGAGATAGGCGGAGGAGACCTTGAAACCCCGGTATCTGCATTCCTCAAGGTTCGGAAAGGAAGTTATAATTTTCTGCTTGAAAGCGCCGAACAGGAAGAAAGGACAGGCAGATACTCCTTTCTGGGAACCTCGCCCGAACTTGTCATAAGGGGCAGGGGGAAAGAGGTTGAGACCTACAATACCCTTACGGGCGAAAGCGAGAGGGTTGTTACGGACAGCCCGATGGGTATAATAGACGATACCATTGCGAGGCGGAGAGCCCCTTCCTACAGGGAGCTGCCCGGGTTCACCGGAGGGCTCATAGGATACTTTTCATACGATTTTGTCAGGCAGATAGAAAGACTCCCGGATATCTCGGCCGACAGGCTGGGATGCCCGGATTTCTTTTTTATGCTTGCCGGGGAGATGGTTGTCTTTGACCACTTCAAGAGAAAGGTCATCCTGGTCAGTAACGTGAATATTGATAATTTCCCGTCTTCCAGGGAGGCCTACGAGCACGGACGGGAAAACCTCAACGCCATGAAGAAAATGATGGAAAAACCTCTCTTCCTTGTGGATTCCGGAAAGGTCGCGTCGGGAAAACCGTTCAGGAGCAATTTCAGACGGCAGAAGTTCGTGCAATCCGTAAAGAAGGCGAAGAAGTATATCGTGGAGGGCGATATAATACAGACCGTCATTTCACAGCGGTGGGAGAAAAAACTTGACACCGAACCTTTCAGCATCTACAGGGCACTGCGTTCGGTGAACCCCTCCCCGTACATGTTTTACCTTGAGGCGGGTGACGTGAAGCTGGTGGGGTCGTCGCCCGAGATACTTGTAAAACTGGAAGGCAGGAAGGCAACCGTCCGTCCCATAGCCGGGACGCGGCCGCGCGGCACAAGCGAGAAGGATGAAAACCGGCTTGAATCGGAACTTCTGAAGGATGAAAAAGAGAGAGCCGAGCATATAATGCTGGTGGATCTGGGCAGGAACGACCTCGGAAGGGTCTGCATGCCGGGCAGCGTGAAGGTAACTGAACTGATGGCTATTGAGAGGTATTCGCACGTCGTGCATCTGGTCTCTAACGTTGAGGGAATGCTTAAGCCGGGCAGGAAGGCGACAGACCTGCTCATGGCGACGTTTCCGGCAGGCACAGTTACCGGTGCCCCCAAGATAAGGGCGATGGAGATAATAGAGGAGATTGAACCGGTCAAGAGAGGTCCTTATGCCGGAGCCGCCGGGTATTTCAGCTTCCAGGGCAATATGGATTTCTGCATCACGATAAGAACCGTTTTCATAAAGGGAGACACCGTGTACCTGCAGGCAGGCGCCGGCATTGTTGCCGATTCGGTGCCGGAAAGGGAATACACGGAGACGGAAAACAAGGTCAGGGGGCTGATGGAGGCCTGCAGGATTTCAAGAAACATTTAAAAACAGGGGTCCGGGAAAGAAGCGAACAAGAAAATTCATTTCAGGAATCCCGACACTCGAAATCCGGATCCCGAGGATTAAAAATGGTCTTGATGATAGACAATTACGATTCCTTCGTTTATAACCTGGTGCAGTACCTGGGGGAACTGGGTGAGAAGGTCGCAGTGTACAGGAACGATGCCATCACCGCTGAAAGGATACTGAAACTGAAACCATCGCACATAGTAATCTCCCCGGGGCCGGGCCGGCCTGAGGATGCGGGTGTTTCCTGCGAGGTCATAGAAAAAATCGGAGGCCGCATACCGATTCTCGGGGTCTGTCTGGGACACCAGTGCATCGGGCATGTTTACGGCGGCAGAATTGTCAAGGCATCACGGCTCATGCACGGCAAGACCTCGCTGGTCCGTCACAACTCCAGGGGCATTTACAGGGGAATCCCCAGTCCGTTTGTCGCGACGAGATACCATTCCCTCATCATTAAGAAGGATTCACTGCCCCCCGAGATAATCGTGGATGCCTGGACCGAAGAAGGCGAGATAATGGGTGTAAGGCACAGGAAGGACGATATATTCGGGGTGCAGTTTCATCCGGAGGCGGTTCTGACGGATAACGGCAAACTTCTGCTCAAGAACTTTCTCTCTTTTTCAGGGACGCCTTAATGAAGGCCGCGAAGAGAGGGTGCGGCCTGAACGGTTTTGATTTGAATTCCGGATGGAACTGGGTTGTCACGAAAAAGGGATGTTCCTTCGCCCCGAGTTCCAGTATTTCAACAAGGTTCTTTGCCGCATACGACCCTGCAAATACAACGCCGTGTTTTTCAAAAATTCCCCTGTAGTTGTTGTTGAACTCGTACCTGTGCCGGTGTCTTTCATGGATTTTTGTTGTCCTGTAGGCCTTGCGCGAGAACGTGTTTTTCTTCAGAATGCAGGGATATGAGCCAAGGCGCATCGTGCCTCCCATCTCCCTGATTCTCCTCTGCTCCGGGAGAAGGGCTATGACCGGGTGTTTCGTTTCGGGATGAAATTCCGCGCTGGAGGCATCACTGAAACCGCAGAGGTCCCTGGCGATCTCAATGGCGGAGCACTGCATCCCCAGGCAGATGCCGAAGAACGGTATCTTCTTTTCCCGGACATGTTTTATCGCAAGCACCATACCCTCTATGCCGCGGATTCCGAACCCCCCGGGCATTATCACGCCTGAAACCCCGTCAAGCAGTCTCGCCGCCTCTCTTTCCGACACGATGGCTTCGGAGTCCACCTTCCTGCAGACGATCCTCGCCCGGTTGGCGATACCGCCGTGTATGAGGGCTTCGTATATGGACTTATAGGAATCCTGGAGTTTTATGTATTTCCCGACAACCCCTATCACGACTTCCTCTTTCGTTTCCCTGAGCGTTTTCACTATCGTCTTCCATTTTCTCAGGTCATTGCCCCTTTTCTTCCTCAGCCCTAGATAGCGCAGGATAATGCCGTCAAGATTCTGCCGGGAGAATATCAGGGGGATTTCGTACAGGAGGTTGGTGTCAAGCGCCTCTATGACCGCCTCCTTTCTCACGTTGCAGAACATGGCAATCTTCTCTCTTATCTCTTCGTTCAGCGGTTTCTGGGTGCGGCACAGCAGAATCTCCGGCTGTATGCCTATCTCCCTGAGATGTCCGACGCTGTGCTGGGTCGGCTTGGTTTTCAGTTCCCCTGCCGCCTCTATGTACGGTATGAGCGTAAGGTGTATGCGCAGGGTGTTGTTTTCCGCCATCTGGATGTGCAGCTGCCTTACGGCTTCCAGGAAAGGCAGGCTCTCAATATCCCCAACGGTGCCGCCTATCTCCGTAATGACTATATCCGTCTTTTCCGCAACCGAAAGTATCCTTTCCTTTATCTCGTTTGTGATATGCGGAACCACCTGCACGGTTTTTCCGAGGTACCCGCCCTCCCTTTCCCTGGTGAGAACCGAGTTGTACACCTGTCCGCTGGTGGCGTTGTTCCTGCTGGACATATGGGCATTTGTAAATCTTTCATAGTGCCCGAGGTCAAGGTCTGTCTCCGCGCCGTCATCGGTAACGAATACCTCGCCGTGCTGGAAAGGGCTCATCGTGCCCGGGTCCACATTAAGGTACGGGTCAAGTTTCAGGAGGGTAACCTTGTAGCCGTGGGATTCAAGAAGCGTTCCGATTGAAGCGGATGCGATGCCTTTGCCCAGGGAAGAAACGACACCGCCGGTCACGAAAATAAATTTCTTCTTCATCCTCCTCCTTTACCCTGAACTCTTCCTTGCCTCTCTTACAAAGTGAGGGGTTTTGATTTTGCTTGCCCCTTGAGGGTCTATAGTTTACCTGTCAGTCTTTTTATGTCCTCCAGGGTATCAACCGAGGGAGAGTCCTTTTTTATCACGGCAACCTTTATCCTGTAACCGTTTTCAATTATCCGCAGTTGTTCCAGTCTTTCAACCCTTTCCAGAAAAGAGACCGGCATTCTTGAGAAACGCATGAGGAAATCCTTCCTGAAGAGGTAAACCCCAAGGTGCTTATAAAAAAGAACGTCTTTCATGGAGGAAGGGTTGCTGTCCCTGAAGTAAACGGCCGGGTAAGGGATGAGCGAGCGCGAAAAATATATCCCGCAATTGTCCCTGTCAATGACCACCTTCACGGTATTGGGATCATACAGACTTTCTTTATTGCTTATCGGTGTTGCGGCGGTGGCAACCCGGATCTCCCTGTCCTTCAGCATGAGCGCCAGGGGTTTTTCCACCGCCTCCGCGGGCAGGAAAGGAGCGTCTGCCTGGATGTTGACTATGATTGAGGCGTCAAGATTTCTGGCCGCGTCAGCCACCCTGTCGCTTCCGCTGTCATACCTGCCATGTGTCATTATGACATCGGCTCCGAACCGTTCCGCTTCGTCGGCGATTTTCCTGTGGTCTGTTGCGATGTATATGGCGGAGAAGGACCTGATGAGTTTTGCCCTGCCGTAAACCCTTTCCAGGACTGTCTTGCCGTTCAGGGTGCAGAGCACCTTGGCTTTCAGGCGCGTTGACCCGTACCTGGCAGGGATTATGCAGACGACCCTTTCTTTTTTCATTTACCCCGAACTCTCCCTTTGTTTGTCTTCAACGGTGAGGGGTTATGATTTTGTTTCAAAATCTTTTCTCCTGTCTCCACCCGCTCGGAGCAAGCCGAATTCTCCTTTCTATCTCTTTCATGGCAAGGGAGTTTTCTTTTTTCCACAACGGAGAAAATTGTATCATATCTTGACCTAATATAAAATATTGTACAAAACCAAAATTCCGACATGGGGAACATCGATGATATCAACATGTGCACAACCGGGCGGCTTTCTTCAGACGGGACACTTGCCCGCCCCCGCGAGGCGGTCTGCGTTCGGCTTCTCTCGTCGCTCTTGATAAAAGACATCAAAGCATCCGTGCCCGCTCCTCCTTCAGACGCCCGCTTCAGAAACCGCCCGGCAGGGCACTGCCAGAGGGAATCTATCCTTATGTCGGAATTCCGGTTATAAGAAATGGGAGGGGAGGAACTGTGATGGCAAAGGTAATCAGATTCGGGGTTTCAATGGAAGAGAAACTGCTTGCGGCATTTGACAGGTTCATTGAAAGGGAGGACTACGGGAATCGTTCCGAGGCGATAAGGGATATCATAAGGAAGGAATTTGTTGACGAGGAATGGGAAAAAGGCAGCACCGTTGCCGGAGGCATAATGCTGGTCTACGACCACCACGGGAGGGAGCTTGTCCGGAAGATAATGGATGTACAGCACGACTTTCATCAGTGCATAATCTCAACCCAGCATATACACATGGACCACGACAACTGCCTTGAGATTGTTGCGGTTAAGGGCAGGGCAGAAGCGATAAGAAAGGTATATAACCTGCTGAAGTCATTGAAGGGCGTTAAATATGCCTCGTTGTCCAGGGCTACCACCGGAAAGAAATTTTAGAAAGACAGGGGTTTTCCTGCCCTGTAATATCCTCTGCTGATTATTTTTATGCCCGGTTTGCCTGTCATAGTCCCTATCTCTTTTGCCCTGATTTTATATTCTGCCGAGATGGAAATTACTTTTTCCGGATGGTCGGTTATTATCAGCATCCCCTGTCCCATATTCCATGTCCTGTATGCTTCAGCGTCTTCCACCCTCCCTGTTTTCTGGCAGTGAAGCATCAGACTGCAGGGAGCAAAAGGGCTGCAGATATCTGCTCCGCAGTTTCTTAAAGCGAGCAGCCTGCCGAGTTTCCCGGGGATTCCCCCTCCTGTAACGTGGACAACGGCTTCGCAAAACGGGAACATCTCAAGGACCGCCCGTGCATAGATCCTTGAAGGCATCAGTGCCTGTTCGCCGAGAGTTTTTGCGCCTGCCTTCTTCCCGTGCCATCCGGGACCGTATGCTTTTTCCATTATCCTGCGAACCAGGGAAATTCCGTTTGAACGAAATCCTTTTTCTTGCAGGGCGACTATGCTGTTGCCTGTCCTTATGCCTTCTCCTCCCAGCTCTTTACGCACAATGCTCAGAACCGTTCCTCCCCAGTTGTAATTGTATCTTCCGTAGCCGCCTACCCTGCGGCCCAGTTCGGCTATCTCCCCTGATACTACGGCAACGCCTGCGTCCCTTGCCGCCTTCACCATGCCTTTCGCCAGCCCTCTGACAATTTTTTCGTCAAGGGCGTTTACGTCAAGGATGTTTGACAGGGCAACCGGCTCGGCTCCGTATCTTACCGAGTCGTCGCAGAGCATCGCAAACAGGTCATAGGCCATCGTATCGTGTCTTCCCGTTCTTTCCGCAAATTCAACTTTTGTGCCTATGCCGTCGCTGTTCAGCATGAGTTTTACGTTCCCCACCGAGATGGTTATAATCCTGTGCAGCCCCTTCTTTTCTATGACTTTTATGATGCCCCTTCTGTTCGCGAATGTCCTGTCAGCCGCATCAGACATGATTCTTGAGCACATATCGCCCAGAGCGATGTTAACCCCGGATTTTCCGTATGTCGTCATTTTCCTCTCCATTTCTTTTCAAGTTCTGGAAGAGAGATGTCAAAGACTTTTTTCCCCTTGAGGAAACCCGAGAATCTTCTTTTTGCCGTCGTCGTCCCGACAGGTATCAGCCCGATGCCGTATTTCTTATATACGGCTTTCAGCCTTGCAGCGTCCTTTTTTGCAACTTCCAGCACATATCCCGGAGACTCGCTGAAAAGCGCGTAATCCGGACGCAGATTGCTTATGGCTGACACGTCGGTTATCTCCGCCCCGTATTTTCCGCCTCCCATCATAAGCATTCTTGCAAGCGCCGCGGCAAGCCCTCCGTTTTCAATGACCGCGGAGGACTTTATGAGATTCTTTTCAGCCGCTTCCAGCACAGCATATTCAAGCCTGCCTGCCTCCGACGGCGATGCGGAAGGTGTTTTATCCCCGATTTTTCCGTTCAGCAGGGCATATTCTGAACCCTTGAATTCGTGCTTGCGCCTGCCCGCGAGGAAAAGAAGGCTGCCTGCGTTTTTTATCCCGGTCGTCACGGTTTTGCCGTAATCTCTTATATAGCCGAAGACGGCAGGAACCAGTGAAGGGTCAACAGGCTCTTCCTTTCCCTTGCTTATGAAGGTGTTCTTGAGCGAGACGTTTCCTGCAACAACGGCCATGGGCTGTTTTTCCCCGTACAGATGGATTCTGCAGGCCCTGTTCAATCCGTCTATGCCTCTGTCAAAGCAGTAATAGTGCTGCGGATTGTCCGGGTTCCCGTAATTGCAGCCATCGGCCACAGCCACTGGTTTCAGCCCTGCCGCTGCAAGTTTCAGCCGGCCGAGGATAGTGGCAAGGTATGCCTGCTCCTCTGCCGAACCGTTTCTTCCGTGTATGGATTTTCCCCCGAAGACAAGAGCCACTCCCATCTTCCTGTTCTTCGCTGTCGTTTTTTCGTTTTTAAGGGGCGCAAGTACGCAGACATCGGTTTCTTCGGGGGTTGTAAAGATATGCCGCGCTTTTCTGTCTTTCAGGATTCCGAATACGTCTGCTTTTGAATAAACGTTTCTGGACCCTGTGAGATTGAGGATTTCTTTTGCCAGAGAGGCCGGTTTTGCCGTTGCGAATTTCGGTTCTTTCCCTGGACCGGGTTTCTTGGCGAAGGGCTTGTAGACAGGGGCTCCAGTGATAAGCCGGACAGGGATGTCACAGTAAACGGTATTCCGGTCTTTCATGACGAACCTGTCTTCTTTCAAAACCCTGCCGATGACGGCAATCTTGCCGCCGTGTTTCCTGAAATTCCTGTCATTTCTGAAAATCCTGAGTATTACCTGCGTGGCCTTATCCGAAGCGATCAGCATATTCCGCTCCTGGTCCTCTCCCACGGCAAGCGCCAGGGGATGCACCTTCATTCCTGCCGGTACAGGCACTTTATCCGTGTGTATTTCAATGCCGTATCCTCTCCCGGATACCTGTTCCGCAGTTGAGCATGTCAGTCCTGCCGCCCCCATATCCTTGAGGGAAACCTGCGACAGCAGATTCTTCCGCCTCAATGCAGACTTGGCCTTTTCAAATGCGTCAAAAGTGGCTTTTTCCAGCAGGGGATTGGAGCCGAACTCAATCTCCTTCTTCTTGCCGGCTTCAAATGCCTGCGAGGCAAAAGATGCGCCGCCAACCGCTGCTCCGGCAGTCGGCTTGCCCACGTAAATCAGGTTGTATCCCACGGCATCTGCGGGAACAACGTTGGGTATTAGCTCGTCTTTTTTCACAACGCCCAGCGCCGAGACGTTCATGAGGCAGTTGTGCCGGAAGGAGTCTTCGTAGTAGAGGTCAAGCGCAAGCAGGGGTATTTCCATCGCCTTGCAGTAGGAAGCCGCGCCTTCCATGGCGCCGGTGAGTACATCTTTTGAATTCTTTTCCGCTTTCGGGCCGTACCTCAGCGAAGCGCCTACCCCGAGATTTCTGGCACCCATGGCAAAGATATCCCGCAGTATTCCTCCGGCTCCGGTCGCCGCTCCGTCAAAAGGATTAATCAGGGTGGGGTGATTGTGGGACTCTATCTTGAAAACCGCGCAGTACCCGCTGTCTGACAGCTTTACCGCTCCGGCATCGCTCTTTTCGCTGTGGAGGACATACCTGTTGTCTCTTACCAGCTGTCTCAGTTTGTGTTTTGAATGCTTGTAAGAACAGTGGTCGGACCATAAACTGTCAAGTATGTACGCTTCCGTTATGCTGAGCGGCTTTTTTGTTCTCTTCTGCGCCTGCCGGAACTCTTCAATTGTAAGCCCCCAGCTGTTTTCTTTGCGCACTTTTTCAAATTCACTGCCGGACATTCCTATGAAATCAAACCGCCTTTCTCCTTCCATATGTCCTCCTTTGGCCTGCCTTTCAATCTTCCGAATTCCGCGTTCGTTGTCAGCAAAAATGCTTTGTTATCTTTTACTGGGAAAATTGCAGTTGCCAGAGACGGTAGTAGGTTCCCTTCTTCTCAAAGAGTTCGTTGTGCGAGCCCATCTCCTCTATTTCACCGTTCTTGAGAACGATTATCCTGTCAACGTTTCTTAACGTTGAAAGCCGGTGGGCGATGATGAAGACCGTCCGTCCTTCGGTTATCTTTTCCATTGCCTGCTGGACAAGTTTCTCCGAATTGCTGTCAAGGGATGCTGTTGCCTCGTCCAGGATGAGTATCCCCGGGTTCTTGTAAAGGACCCGTGCTATGGACAGGAACTGTTTCTGCCCGCCCGAAAACGCTGTGCCCCTTTCTCCCACAATCGTTTCGTAGCCGTCGGGAAGGCTGTCAATGAGTTCTCTGAGGCAGTCGTTTCCCACTGCCCGTTCAAGTTTTTCCGTGTCAACATCATCGCAGAGGCAGATGTTGTTTCTTATCGTGTCGTTGAAGAGGATGGGCTCCTGTGTTACAAGCCCGATATGCTCCCTCAGGGAATAGAGGGTGAAATTCCTGATGTCAGTCCCGTCCATGAGAATTTCCCCGGATTCCGGCTCGTAGAACCTCAGGAGTAATCCCGCAAGCGTGGTTTTCCCGACCCCCGTGGGGCCCACTATGCCCAGTTTTTCACCCCTGGCGACGCGGAAGGATATGTTTTTCAGGATGATTTTCCCGCCGTACGAAAACCCCACGTTCCTGAATTCAATGCTTCCGGTCAATCCCCTGAAAATCTCCCTGCCGGAATCCTTTATCCTGCCCTGCCGGCCAAGAACAGAAAAAATCCTTGGCAGGGCGTAACTGTCGTGTTTCAGGCTTGCATATGCGTTGCCGATGTTTTTAAGAGGACTTATTATGGAAAAAAGCGCTATGAAAAACAGGAAGAGGAAGCCGGAACTGAGCGAGCCGGCAATGACCTTCCTCGCACCGAAATAGAGAATACCGCTTGCTCCCAGTACGGATATGAACTCGGTAAAGGGGGATATGAGCAGGATTCTCTTTGCCGCGGATATTGACGACTTGAATATCTTTTCATTCTCCCTGCTGAATCGTTCAGTAATCCTGCCCTCCATGTTATAGGACTTTATTATCTGCTGCCCGTAGAATCCCTCCTGTATCAGGATGCCTATCTGAGCGTATGCCGTCTGAATTCTTTTCCCGAGTTTCCTGAGCCGCTGGCCGGTTCTGTATATGGGCAGCAGCAGGGGAGGGAATATAAGCAGGGATATGAGGCTCAGTTTCCAGTCTATGGTGAAGATGATGAACAGGTAGACCAGCGCAAGCATGCCCTGGAATATGATAGCAGGAAAGTGGGTGGTGAAGGCCTTCATGAGCAGGTTGACATCGTATATGATTCTGGAGGTCATCTCTCCGGAGTGTCCCTGCGTGAAAAAATCCATTGACATGTTTGTCACCTTCAGATAGAGTTTATTCCGCAGGTCAGTCAGCAGCCTGTTTCCAAAGAAATGGAAGAAAAAGTTGTTCAGATAGGCGAAAAGGCCCTTGAGGAAGATGGCAACTATGATGAAAAGAATGAGAAATTTCAGCAGGGCGCCGGCCGACAGGCCGTTCACGATATGTATCAGCGGCTCAAGGCGGACCCTGAAGAAACCGGGCAGGTTTCCCGGGACTACTATGTTCTTGCCCGCGATAATCTTGTCCATGAGGGGAACCGTTGAGGAAAGGGAGACACCGTTCAGGAGCGCGCTGAAAAGCATGAATATCATGCCGAGTATGAAATACTTCCACGGTATCCTGGTGTATCTCCGGATCTTGAAAAATTCTTTCAGCATGGCATATTCCCTTCAATGAACCCTGATTCTCTCAGGATGAATTCCGCGGTTCTTGCGCTTACGTTCCCGCTTCCTGTCCTGCCCCTGACAACCCGGAAGCATTCCTTCTCTTTTCCGTAGAGAGGACCTTTTTCCAGTATTTCCGTGCAATCACTCACTATTCTTGCGTAGGGGAACCTCTGTATGTATTCCGGAACCGCCTTTTCACCGGCAACGAGATTCACGGGGCTGATAACGCTTAATTTTACCATTATTCTCGCAAGAAGGTAATTCATCCGGGAGGTCTTGTAAAAAACGATAAGGGGTTTTTCCATCAGGGCGACCTCCATGTTGACCGTCCCGCTCGCGGCAAGAAGAAGATCCGAGTTCCTGATGACCCGGTGGGGAGCGCCTTCAATAATCCTGAAGCGCACCGACTCCCTCTTCATAATCCGCTCTTCGGTTTTTCTTATATCTGCGTCGGATGCCGACAGCAGAACGTCCACGGCTGTCTTCTGCGAAACCATTTTCACCGTGCGCACGAACACGGGAAGAAGGTTTATAACCTCTTCCTGCCTGCTTCCCGGCAGGAGACCCACGCACGGAACCCGCCTGTCCGGACGGGGAATTTCCGGCATATCCTGCAATGCCGGCTCAACGAGGTCTCTCGCGGGATGTCCGAACCACCTGCAGGGTATTCCCTCGCTTCTGTATATCTCCTCCTCAAAGTGGAAGATGGGGACAACGGCTCTTATGTATTTCTTGATAATCCTTATCCTGCCGTAGTTATGCGCCCATATCTTCGGAGGTATGTAGTAAAAGCACGGGAATTTTTTCCCGATGGCATGCGCCATTTTGAGGTTGAACCCGGGGTTGTCTATGAAGATGACCAGGGATGGTCTCTCTTTTTCCATCACGGCACTTATCTTCCTGAAAAAGCGGCAGAAAAGGCTGATATCCGCAAGGACGCCGGAAAACCCCATCCTGCCCTGGGGAAGGCCTTCCATGTAGAGGTCGGAATGCTCTCGCATCTTTTCGCCGCCAGTTCCCATGATGAAGGCCCCGGGCGCTATTTTTCTGATGCTGTCGGCGAGTAACGCCCCGTACTTGTCCCCGGAAGTTTCACCTGCGAGTATGGCTATCTTCATCAGAAGTGGCCGCCGATGCCGAGAAGCCAGATGGAGGTGTCTATCCCTGCATTGGGAGAGCCCATGAACCAGTTTGAGATATGCCTTGTCCTGTATTCAAGAAACAGGCTGCTGTTCGGGAAGGTGTACGAAACACCGAATCCCATCTGGCTGGCGAAATTGAGCCCTGTCGTTTGTTGTTCCGATTCCTGGGAGATGAGTATCACCCCGCTGCCTCCCCGGATATACGGCTTGAGAGGAAAATCCCACGGGACCTGGTACTTGATGAAAAAAACACATCCGAGCTCGCCGTCGGTCTCCGGTGAAGAAACGAGGGAGACGAACGGTTCCAGTTGAAACTGGAGATGTCTCCAGAAACTCCTTTCGTCATAATTGTAGCTGAAGTCAAGCCCCACCGTATTATGAACGTAATTATCCTTGTTCTTGATATGACCGCCGTAACCGTATGCGAAAAAGATATCCCTGGAAGCGGGTTTCCTGATGTCAAACGTCATTGCTGGAATGGACAATAAAAGGCAGGAGGCGCCAATCAGTCCGACCTTGACAAGAGGTTTTTCGGTATCAAGCGCTGCCGCGGGAAAGGATATGGAGAGGAGACACAATACGCAGACAACCGGCCGCAGCCTTAAAATTCTCTCGCGCATACTGGTATCCCCTTTGCTGTTTTCTTGCGGGTATCCCGGGTACCCAAAAATTGTGTTCTAATGGCCGAGATATTCATCATTCCACAACGGGTCAACATATTTCCTGTACTTCCTGTTGTATTCCGGCATCCTGCCGTCCTCTATCATCGCCAGGTATTCTTCGGCTCCACTGTCCGTGGGGATTGCTCCGGTTTCCTTCACTATCCGGTGAAATTCCTCGGAGTTGTCCCTTATGGCACAGGGGATAAGAAGATTGCCGCACCTTTCCCTGGGTTGTTCTATCCAGTACCTGTTCTGCCACTCTCTCAGGGAGGTGAAAAGCGGGGATTTGATGGCATCCACCAGGGTTTTGCCGCTCCCAAAGAGGGTGTACATGTTGCCGTATTCCCTGTCTCTAAAAGGGATGAAAACGCACGGCGTTATCGTGCCGTCCCACATGATATAAAAATATCCGCCCCCGCGCGCCGCGGCCATGCATCCGTCCGACGCGGTCCCCGAGTTCCAGAAATCGCCGATGAAAACCTTCTTTTCTTCCACGACCTTCCATATTCTCTTCAGCATCCTGTACCGCTGTTCAGGCGTGACCATGAGTTCAAAGGAAGGATTTCTGCCTATGGGCATGTACTGGAAGAACCATCCGTACATCGCTCCCTTCCTGTCCAGATAGAAATCTATGAAGTCGTCGGAAAGAAGGACATCCGCGTTTTCCCTTGTGGGTGTGGCGGAGATTCCGAACGGCACGCCGTATTCCCTGAGGTTGTCCATTGCGGCGAGTATCTTCTTGAAGGTGCCTTTCCCACGCCTGTCATCCGTCTCCTCTTCAAAGCCCTCAACCGAGATTGCGGGCGAGAAGTTGCCCAGGATGCTCAGTTTTTTCGCGGTCGCCCTGTTGATCATCGTGGCGTTCGTATAGGCCATGAAATAACTGTCATGGTGCTTCTCAAGTATGTCAAAGAGGTTCTTGCCGCTTTCCCTGTACATGAAGGGCTCGCCTCCGGAGATGACAAAGAAATGCGCGCCGAAATATTTTTTAATCTCTGCAATAGCCCTGTCAAAAACCTCATATTTAAGTGTATGTTTTTCATAGATGTCTCCGGCATAACATCCCTTGCACTTCAGGTTGCAGGTGTTTGTTGGAGATATGGTGACGAAGGAAGGCGGCCTGAAACCGTGTTTTTCAAGAAAGGTTCGCCTGACATATACCCCTTCCACCATGACCTTGCCGAGCATGATGTCCGAAAGAGCTCCGATGCAGCTCTGGGACAGGCTTCCGGAATCCAGCGCCCTTTCAATTGAACGCAGGAGGGCCCTTCCCATAAGGTACCTTTCTTTCTTGACCCTTGCAGGACGGTCCGGTCCCTTGAGGGATATCTTGTAGGTCGCTTTTTCAAGGGCGCCTATGATGGCCTTCCTTGAAACGCTGTTCTTCGTCAGGCCCGCGGTTATGAGTCCTTTTATTATCTTCTGGGATGCGCCTTTTTCCATGATATTCAGGATTTTTTCCTCAAGGTTTATTCCCATATTACGCCTCCTATCCCGATAATATTAATTAAGATAGAACTCACTTCTGTAATGTTACCATAAAAAAAAGGACTTATAAACAGTTTCTTATGAAACTTGAAATTCCGAATAAGCATAGATTGACTCTGGCAGTGCCCTGCCGGGCGGTTTCTGAAGCGGGCGTCTGAAGGAGGAGCGGGCACGGATTCACGATGTTTGGTATCGTGAAGAGCGACGAGAGAAGCCGAATGCAGACCGCCTCGCCCGGGCGGTCAAGTGTCCCGTCAGAGGAAAGCCGCCCGGTTGGGCACATGCTAATACGCGTTTCTTATGAAACCACCTCCGAGAAGCACGTTTCTCTTATAAAAAACAACCGCC
>CAYOFY010000027.1:17234-18932 GCA_964403465.1 uncultured bacterium | reverse complement strand
TTGACAAAAGCACCTGAAATCGTTGCGGCACAACGGTTTACAAATTTGCTCGGGTGGGTGAGGGGATTCGAACCCCCGGCACCTAGAGCCACAGTCTAGCGCTCTGCCCCTGAGCTACACCCACCGTGATGGCTAATGGCTTATATTAAAAACGGCGAATATCAAAAACTTCATTCGGCATATTTTAAGATTTTTACATTCTAAAGTAAAGACCTGAATTTTCGTGTCTTTTTCATAAGCAGCTCAAATCTTTGATAAAAATCTTCAAATGTGATCTTTTCAATATATTCAAGTTTCAACATAAAAAACAATATTGAAATTGTCTCATATGATGAACGGATTGAGATGTTCAAAAAATTCTTGAACTCCTGTTTAGAACTACTCCCTGCTCCTTCAGCAATATTATTTGAAATTGAAAGAACAGCAGAACGCAGTTGATTCCCCAGACTATTCTGACTCTTTACAGGCAACTCCTCACATAATTTGAATATTTCTACTCCTAACTCAACTGCTTCTTTCCAGATATCAAGTCCTTCAAACCTTAGCACCATTACTCCCTGAATCTCCTTCCCTCTGCCACTTGCTATACTCTATTCGCTATTCTTCTTTCTTTTGCCATATGCCACATGCCATATGCCATTCAGTGCGCCTGGCCCGAGTCGAACGGGCAACCTTTGGGTTCGAAGCCCACTACTCTGTCCAGTTGAGCTACAGGCGCGCAAAGATGTCGTTAATATTATAAAACAATAATCGGGCACGGGAAAGGGAGGGTCATTTTTGCCCGTTGCCGGTTTCCCTGATTAAGAAAGATACAAGAAAGGAACAGAGGGTGAGCATTATGCATCCGAGGAAGATCATCCTGTAGGCGGAATCAGGATAGATGATGATTCCGGAAATTTCAATCGCAGAGTGCCTGAATGTATCCAGCACCCGGCCGGCCGCGTAACTGAAAAGAGCCATGAAAAGGTAGGAGAACGAATTGAGAAGACCCACTGAAGTGGCGGTGACTTCAACGGAATTCATCTCTTTCATGGTCGTGATATAGACCGGAGAAACCGCGGCCGATATCGCCAGGAGAAGGTAGGAAAATAAAAATATCCCGGGAGCGCCCGCGAATAGAAGATTCAGAAAAAGTGTAAGCGATGCAACCAGGGAAAAGCCTGCGGCGATCATCAGGAAAGGCCTGCGTTTTCCGGCAAGACGGGAAGCGTAACCCGATAGGAAGGCAAAGCCGGTGTTGGTCATTATCATGATGAAAGTGAACAATGATGCCCCTGCAGAAGTGAGTCCGCAGGAATCCTGGAGGAACTTCTTGCCGAGTGTTGACTGGAAGAGAAAATATATGCCGAAATTTACCGGCCCCGAAAAAAGAACCGGGAAGGAATGGGTATTCCTTGCAACTTTCAGGAGAGATACAAGGGAAAAGGTATTTTTCTGCTTGATGACGTTTCCCGAAGATCTCAACACAGGCCAGCCGGCAACGGCAAACACGGAACAGAGGATGCCGGCGATAAGGAAGGAATTTCTCCAGCCCATAACACTGACGGAACGTTCCAGGGGGTACGTGGCAAAAATACCTCCGGAATATCCAAGAATGAGAGATATGCCGAGATAAAGAGGGAAATCTTTGGGTTCATATACACTGCTGAGTATCTTGACAAGGCTGATGAAAACAAAACTTGCGCTGAATCCCAGAAA
>CAYOFY010000027.1:13965-17134 GCA_964403465.1 uncultured bacterium | reverse complement strand
GCACCCCTGGCCCTTGAATATATGAGTATTCCCGTTGCAGGTATGCCGGCCTGCGCACCGGCTTCCCTGCCAACCGGTCCTGCGGCCGCGGATATCTCACCGCCTATCTTCAGGGGAGACTTGAGAAGGAGCGTCAGCCCCTCTTCATTCATTATCAAGAGTATCGCATCCACCATCTTCCCGCCTATCTGGAACCCGAAACTGCCTTCAGCGGTTGCAATAAAAGAAGGCGGACTCCACTCCCCTGTTTTTCTGTCTCTTGCGAGGATTATGCCGTTTCCTCCCCTTGCTCCGAGAACAAAACCCGCCTTGTATTGTCTCAGGAAAATCACGGCATATGCTTCCCGCAAGAAATACTGCGGGATGGAGGTGTCGGGTGAGCGCATCATGTACCTGATGGTATCCTCGGACCTTATAATCCTCTGCACGAGTTCTTTTCTGGTAGCACCAAATGAAGATACTGAGATGCTGAGGAAAAGCATACATGATATTATCTTTTTCATTTCAATTCCCTCCTTCCGTGTGAAAAAAGCGCTGCGAACCGTCGTATTGTCAAGTCTATTATAACATTTAGAAATTATTTCCAAAATTGTAATATGTTATAATGCGGGCACGGGGGAATTATGAAAAGCTACAGGAAAGAGCTGACGTTCAATATACCCTCGCGGGTGGATTTCATAAATATCACTCCGGAGGTTCGCAGGGCAATAGACGAGAGCGGGATACGCGAAGGCCTCTGTCTTGTCAATGCCATGCATATAACGGCAAGCGTTTTTATCAATGACGACGAGAACGGGCTTCATGCTGATTTTGAAAAGTGGCTGGATAAACTCGCACCCCATCAGCCTGTCTCGCAATACACCCATAACGTGGGCGAGGATAATGCCGATGCTCACATGAAGAGGCAGGTCATGGGAAGAGAGGTTGTTGTCGCCGTCACGGGCGGAAGACTTGATTTCGGCCCATGGGAACAGATCTTCTACGGGGAATTTGACGGAAGAAGGAAAAAAAGGGTGCTCATAAAGATTATCGGCGAATAGTCATGGCTTGCAGGCCATACATTCTATTTCAACAAGAACATCTTTCGGAAGATTTGAAACTTCCACGGTGCTTCTTGCGGGCTTGTTTTTGAAGAAACCCGCATAAACAAGGTTCATATTGTCAAAATCCTTCATGTCCTTCAGATATACCGTGGTTTTCACGACATTGTCAATCGTGCACGCCGCCGCTTCAAGAACCGCAATCATATTTTTGATAACCTGCTCTGTCTGGACGCTTATGTCCCCTTTCACAACCTCGTTGGAAAGCGGATCCACGGGTATCTGCCCGGAAACAAATACAAGCTTTCCCTTCACGACCGCCTGCGAATAGGGACCTATTGCCCACGGGGCTTTTTCAGTTGTAATTTTCTTAAACATTGTTCCAGCACTCCCCTGAAATGCGGAAATTCCTCGTTTACCTTTCTTCCTCTCGCATCTGCCCTGCCTATGATAACTGCACCCTTCTCTTCGGCCAGTTTACAGAAAGCATCCATGGCCCTGTCTTTCCCCCTGCCGCTGCCGTAGGTGAGAAACGCGAAAACCTTTTTCCCCGAAAGGTCAGTATTGACGATGAAAGTGCGCATGGCGGGCGCTATATCAAAAGCCCATACCGGACTTCCGAGCAGGACAATTTCGGAATCGGCGACTTGAGGGAGTGATTCAAGCTTGACCTGCTTCTTCCTGAATGCGTACATACAGTTTTTTACAAAGGAACCTGTTTCCCTGCTCTCAAGGCGGCAGATATCAACTTCAAGATTTTCAGACTGAAGGTATCCTGCGGCATGTTCGGCGAGCAATCCGGTTCGTCCCGACAGAGAAAAGTAGATAATTGAAACTTTCATATGTGTATGATACACTCTTGAAGTTTATTTTGCAAGAACTCCGACAGGGATATCCTATGGAAAAAGGTGATGACATACTTCTGAGACTGATGAAATTGTCCTGGGAAAAGAATGCCTCCGATATACATCTGCAGGTCGGTTCACCCCCTGTTCTGCGCGTGAAGGGCGAACTTGTCAGGCTTGAAGAATTTCCCCACATGCAATACGCTGATCTTGAACAGGCAATTAACGGTTTGCTGAAAAGAGAACACGACAAAAAAATATTTGAGGAACAGGGCAGTATAGACATGGCGGTGGGCGTGCAAAATGTCGGGAGGTTCCGTATAAATGCATTCAAACAGCGCGGTTCTCTTTCTCTGGCGGCAAGGCGTATTGCAAACGTAATACCGGATTTTGAATCGCTCAATCTTCCGTCGGCAACATCAAGGATTGCGGAATTCCTCAACGGGCTTGTTCTCGTAACAGGACCAACCGGATGCGGGAAATCATCCACACTCGCGGCCGTGATAAACGATATAAACAGGAAAAGGGCATGTCACATCCTGTGCATAGAGGACCCCATAGAATACCTTTACAAAAACGAAAAGGCGATGGTCACGCAGAGAGAACTGGGAATAGACGTTGCATCCTTCAAGCTGGCTCTGAAGTACACGGTGAGGCAGGATCCGGATGTAATACTCGTGGGAGAAATCAGGGATGGGGAAACCGTGGAGTTTGCGCTGCAGGCCGCGGAGACGGGCCATCTTGTTTTCGGCACTCTGCACAGTTCAAACTCGTCCCTTGCCATAAGCCGACTCCTGAACTTCTTCCCACAGGACCGGCAGGCGCAGATAAGAAGGAACGTAAGCATGCACCTGAGGGCTATCGTTTCCCAGATGCTTCTCCCCTCCATAAAACCCGAGGTGCACCGCATCCCCGCATGCGAAATCATGTTTGTCTCCCTGCTCATTGCCCGGCTTATAGCGGAAGGCAGGGATGACAAAATAATAAAGGCCATCAAGGCAGGCAAGAACGAAGGGATGCAGGATTTTGAAGACTCACTGGTTGACCTGGTGCACAGGGAGTTAATTGACGAGGAGACCGCCCTGAAATTCGCGGAAAACCCACACAGCCTCGAGATGAAACTCAAGGGTATATACCTCAGCGAAGAAGGCGGAATAGTCGCCTGACCTTTCAGCTTTTTAAAAATATATTCCCTTCCACCTTACCTCTCTTGATTTCATCAAATCGGGGCGCTCGGATTTGAACCGAGGACCTTCCCGATGGTACTCAATCGGGACGCGCTAA
>CAYOFY010000027.1:0-13865 GCA_964403465.1 uncultured bacterium | reverse complement strand
AATCTGTTACCATGGCATAGGACCTTCCCGATGGTACTCAATCGGGACGCGCTAAGCCGGACTGCGCTACGCCCCGTGAATCTTAATTATTTTACATGAAAATATATGCGCGGGCAATACTACCACGTAAAGAATTTCCTGAGCATAAGGTATATGACGAGTAATCCAGCCGCTATCGCAAGAAAGTCATAAAAACCGGAGGGAAGAAAGCTCTTCATAAGGACTACGACTGATATAATCACAAGAGGAATTCCAAAGCCGAGGATAACCCATTTTTTAATCTCTGCCTTATTTTTCAGAATATCTTCTTTTATTGAAGCGACTGGCCTCCTGGCACTTCCACAATTGGTGCATCTTTCCGATTCCCCTGAATTGTCCGTACCGCAGTCTCTGCAAACCCACACTTCCCCTTTTTGTATCCTGTCTTCTTTTGCGGTAATTTTTATCTTTTGCTGAAGTTCCGTCGTTTCCCTGATACCATAGGCTTCCCTGTAATTAATGAGGGCTCTCCCGTAATCGCCTTTCTTGAAATAGATGTCTCCCAGCATGTGGTAGGAATTCGGGCTTCTCGGGTTTCGCGCTATCTTATCTTCCAGATTCTTAATCTTCTTTTCAATGAACTTCTCATGCACGCTTTCGGCATGATGGTATTCCAGAAAACGGAATATTGCATAGCAAAGAGGCACAGGGAAAATAAGCCAGAAACCCACGGAAAAATTCTTTAACTGCACGGCGGGTATGATAATGCAGATTGCCGTTACCGCACATAGAACTGCAAATTCGGTCCTGTCAATCTCACCCTCGGTATACCTGTCAAAAACCAGGAAATAAAACTCCATTGCCAGAACAATGAGGATGAAAACGAACTTGAGCCCCAGGAAGAAACCCATGCCCCAGTTGACCGTCATGTCTCGGGACCTCTTATCTTGCGCTCACCTTGCCTGTGGACGGGTCATACTGGAAAACCATTCCCCTGGGCGGTTCCGGCAGTTTTTCAAGATATTTCTTTTCAACGAGTTCATCCAGGGAGGAAGGATACCTGCCTTCCTGAATCTGAAAAGTGTTTATCTTGTTCTTTAAATAAAGCTCAGCATCCATCGCCTTTGATTTCTTGAGAGCATTGCCCATTACACCGCCGTATTTTTCCACGGCATTCATGGGCGTGAGTTCGTCCGCCGGTTTCTCCTTGCGACTGCATGAAACCATGACCGGCAACAAGACCAGTATCAACATAAGACGGCATATAGTATTCATACCCCCTCCTTCCTTGTATCATATTCTCTATTATTATATAACTTTAAAGGAGGTAAACAAAAATGCTATAATAATCCGGGAAAAAGGGCATGCCGGCAGAAAGGAGATACCGTGACGTCCAGGGAGAGAGTTGAAAGAACCGTTAACAGGCAGACACCTGACAGGATACCTGTAGACCTTGGAGGGATGAAAGCGTCTGGTATAAGTGTCTTTGCCTACAACCGGCTCAAGAAATATCTGGGTCTATCCGGAACACCAAAGGTCCTTGATGCACGTTTCATGCTTGCCGCGGTTGAGGAAGAGGTGCGACACCGGTTTCATATTGACGTCATGCCGCTGGACATTGAAAATGCCCTCTGGTGGACAAGAAATGAAGAATGGCTGCCGGAAAAGTTGCATGACGGAACCGTCGTTCTATTCCCGCCGCACACGAAAATCAGAAAGGAGCCCGATGGAGTATGGATACTCCTGAACCAGGACAATACTCCGACATCATACCGGATGCCGAAGGGAGGATTCTATTTCGATGACATATCGTTCAACAAAACCGGCAAGAAATTCAATCCTTCCGATTTCAGGCCTTCTTCAACGATACCCGACGAACATCTTGACTCTGTTTCAAGATACGGCAGGTATCTCTATCAGAATACTGATTACGGTCTGCTCGGATGGGGATGCGGGGTCTGTTTCCTCGGATTGAGCCTGATTACAAACAGTGCTGATAATGTAACAATGGGCATGCCTGACGAATGGATGGTTATGCTCATGACGGAAAAGGACACATGCCACGAGATGATGGACAGGTCTGTTGAGGCGTCAATCGGTTGCCTGAAGCTGCTGAGAGAAGCTGTCGGAGATTACTGCTTCGCATGGGGGATTGCGGCGGACGATTCCGGAACGCAGCGCCGGGAATTCATAAATCCTGACCTGTGGGCTGAGATGCTCAAACCTCATTACAAAAAACTCTGCTCGTGGATTCACAAGAACACAGGATGGAAGACCTTTCTGCACTCCTGCGGTTCAGTATACAATCTCATTCCGCATTTCATTGATGCCGGTGTGGATATCCTGAACCCAGTCCAGACATCCGCTGAAGGGATGTCTCCTGAACGGCTCAAGTCAGAGTTCGGTGATAAATTGATTTTCTGGGGAGGTGGATGCGACACGCAAAACGTCCTCGGCAGGGCAACTCCCGAAGAAATCCGGCTGCATGTGAGAAAACGAATGGAGATTTTCGCAAAGGGCGGAGGGTATGTTTTCAATCAGGTGCACAACATACAGGCAAACGTACCGCCGGAAAATATCGTGGCCATGTTTGATGCCGCCCATGAATACGGAACATGCTGAGATTTACCACCCTACAGCACGTCGAACCAGCCTCATCAGGAGATGACGGGTCTTTATCAACCTGTCGGGTTTTACCTTCCTGTAAAGAAGTATTGCCGTCAACTGAAACAGAAAGTTCATGCCGAAAATGATGCTGTACGCATCAACTGTACGCCCTGCGAACATGACGTTCAGTCCCGCAAACCTCTTCAAAATATATCCCGCCATCAGCGGTGCCATTCCTCCGACAAAACCGAGCCATGCATAAAAAAGGGATGTGTAATATACTGCGCCTTCCTCGGGAACGATGCCCGAATATAAAAACCGGGTATCTCCCACCGACCTTCCCGTGAGGGTACTGCCCGATATGAAATACAGGACAGCCGCGAAAGCGAATGCAGATGGGTACTGCCTCGAAATAACCAGCCAGCCCAGAGGAACGCATGCATATATGCACAGGTTCAGCATCAGTATCGGACGTCCGCCGAACCTGTCCGACATCCACCCCCATAGAAAACAGAGAATAAGGGAGCCCAGTATGGTCGCATTATCCAGCAAGATAACATTTCCCGGGGGAATCCCGAGTTTTTCTTTGGCAAAAAGCGGAAGGAAAATCATCAGGAGAGAGCCCATGATGGCAGTACCGACTGCCGCCAGGAAAAATATGAAATTCTTATCCTTCATGGGTTCAGTTATTTCATCCGCTGAGATATTCGGCAACTTGCGCTGCACTGAAGGGTTGCCTCCGGGGACAAACTTCATGAAATAGACCCCTATTATACCGAAGATGCACCCCGTACCGATCAGGAGCATATACCTTTCTATCCCCCCTCCTTTTCCCACAACATGGCTTGCAAAATAAGTGGCGAGTAAACTGACAACCCCGGTGGCAGCTCCGTTTATTGCGGAATATTTGCCGCGTATCCCGTCAGGCACATATTCCTTTGTCCATGCATAAATGGCAGTCTCGCCAACAGCGCGCAGCACGGCAAAGATTGATATACAGAACACAAGGAAATACAATCCGGCTCTGTCTCCATAGCGGCCGATAATCCATGGAAGAAACAGAAATAACGCTATGGAAAACTTACGAAGACCGAAACAGATCAGGAAGACACGCTTGCTTCCGAAGAATTCAATGTATGGACTGAGAAAAGGTGCAAGAAGCCCGCAGAAAGGGAAAAGCGACAGGATAAATCCCATCAGTTGTTTTGAAATGCCGATTTCCGTCAAGAAAAGCAGGAAAACAGAACCAAATACCGTAAAAATGCAGAATATGCTGTTAAAAACGTTAAACGCCACGCTCCACGGCAAACCTCGTATCTTTTCCCGCTCTTCGGGTTTGTTTTCAGGCTGCATGGGATACTCTCTTTTCCGGGTGATGACGTGCCAGAAAAAAACAGAATGATATATTATACACATATTTCTTCCTGTCAAGAACAACTCTATTGAAAAAGGTAGAATATACCGTTATAATATAGAGGGGAGCAGACGGAGAAAAGGGGTCATTGATGACAAAGACATTTGAAGAAAAATGCCGCTTTCTGAATTACGAATTATACTTATTGCATACCATCTCAAAGGCAATAAAAGGGACATTTAACGAAAACACGATATTGAATCTGATGCTGACCGGACTCACGGCCAATGGGGCGCTCGGGTTGAGCCGGGCTTCCGTATTCTATTACGAGAGTGAAAAATCCCTCATATACGGTAAGGCGGGAATAGGCCCTATTGACGAAGACGAGGCGTTCAGGATATGGAAGGATCTGGACCGGAACAATATCCCCGTTGAATCATATCTTCAGTATGCCGTTGAGAATAAACTTGCAATCCAGAGATATCCCGAGAAGATCAGCGACATCGCAATAAATTTTGATGAACTCCCGCCGGAAAATTACTTCAGGAGAGTAATTGCTGAACGCAGAATTTTTCATGTTACCGATATGAACGAAAGAAACTTCAACCTTCCTGAGCAATTGCGTACGGTATTCGTGCCTTCCGAAATAATCATATTACCTCTACTCTCTTCAAAAAGCGTTATGGGCATTATAATGGCGGATAATGCATTTCATTACAATCCAATTGAAGAATCAACGCTCCTTCTGGTTTCTCTGGTAACCATACAGACAGGGATTGCCCTGGAGAATTCCCAGAATCATGCCGTTATCAGACGTCAACTTGAAGAGCTGCGGGAACTTCACAACTCAATGGAAAACCTTCAGGCGGAATTGATCAAGAAAGAAAAACTCTCAACGATAGGCAAGATGGCTTCCTACTTTATCCATGAAATCAAGAACCCCCTGGTTACCATTGGAGGGTTTGCGAAGAGAATAACGGAATCGGATAACATTGGTACGATAAAGAGGGATGCCGGGATTGTCTTCAAGGAGATTAAGAAACTTGAACAGATTCTGGGCAAACTCTCCGGCTTTGCTCTCCTTTCGCCCTCAAAAATTGAACGGGTAAATCTCATTGAGGTGGTTGGTGAAGTAACTGATTTCTTTGAACTTGAGTTTTCAAGAAAACACCTGGATATACACGTTGATGTCCCGGAAAATCTCTACATCAAGGTTGAAAAGGTGCAGATACTTGAGGTGCTCTTTAACCTGGTTTCCAATTCCGTAGAAAGCATGAATGCAGGCTCAATAGGAATAAGCGCCGTCATGGAACATCCGTTTGTCAGGATATCCGTCAAGGACACGGGAAAGGGGATACCCGAAGAAAATATTTCCCGGGTTACAGAACCGTTTTTCTCCACCAAAACAGGCGGTTTCGGACTCGGCCTTTTCATAGTTGCGAACATAATTGAAAACTACGGGGGAAGGCTGGAGGTGGCATCCGTGGAGAAACAGGGAACAACGGTAACCATATATCTGCCCGCATAGGAAAAGTGACGGATGATGTTTCCTGATGCCATCTTCAGTTGCACGCGCGGAATCAGAAACTGTATGGATCACTGCCTTCAGAAAGGGGGTGTGATATGAGCAAGAAAAAGATATTGCTGGTTGAAGACGAGGAGAATGAAAGTCTTCTCTACAAGGAGGAGCTTGAGAAGGAAGGTTTTGAGGTTATCTCTTCGTCAAACGGTGCGGATGCTGTGGAAAAAATAGCCAATGAAGAGTGCGACCTTGTCATACTGGACCTGCAGATGCCGCAAATGGACGGGATAGAAACCCTCGGTAAAATACTGACAAAGAAGAGAGACATGCCAATAATAATCTATACCGCTTACCCCCAGTATAAGAACCAGTTCCTGACATGGGCGGCAGATGCCTATCTGACAAAGTCTTCTGACCTCGGTCCGCTCAAAAGAAAGGTCAAAACAATCCTGGGTGAAAAATGAATCCACGTGATATAACAACGTTTATACTTGCCGGAGGAAAAGGAGAACGTCTGCATCCCCTTACCAAGGACAGAACCAAGCCTGCCGTCCCGTTTGGCGGCATTTACAGAATGATAGATTTTCCTCTGAGTAATGCCATAAACTCGGGATTGAGAAAGATATATATTTTCACTCAGTACAAATCTCTTTCACTTCACAGGCATATCCGCGAAGGGTGGAATATTTTTTCAAGGGAACTCGGTGAATTCATTGACCTCGTGCCCGCCCAGAAAAGGATAGGCGAGGACTGGTACCAGGGAACAGCGGACTCTGTTTTCCAAAACATAAACATACTGGAAGATGAAAAACCGAAATTGATACTCCTGCTTTCAGGGGACCAGGTATACAAGATGGATTACAGGAGGATGATAGATTTCCATCTTGCAAACAAATCGGATTTTACAATAAGCGTATTTGAAGTCCCTCTGAGTGAAGCACACAGGTTCGGAGTGCTCCGGGTGGAGAACGACAGGGTGGTTGAATTCAGGGAAAAACCATCCGAGCCTTCCCCCGACCCGAGAAATCCGGAAGTATGCCTGATATCCATGGGCATATACGTTGCCAACCTTGATATACTCATCAAGAAAGTCGTTGAGGATGCAAAAAAAACCAACAGCTCGCATGACTTCGGAAAGGACATAATACCTTCCATGATAGGCAGCGGAAACGTTTTTGCATTCAGGTTTATAGACGAGAACAAGAAGGAAACCAAATACTGGCACGACATAGGCACAATAGATGCGTACTGGGAAGCCAATATGGATCTGGTAAATGTGGACCCGCTACTGAACCTTTACGACCGTGAATGGCCAATAAGAACATTCCAGGAACAATATCCTCCGGCAAAAACGGTTTTCTCGGGCGAGGAGAGAAAAGCGTCGGTGACTGATTCAATGATTTCAGGCGGTTGCATCATCAGTGGCGGCAGGGTATCTCACAGCGTTCTTTCAGCCAACGTCAGGGTAAACAGCTACGCGGAAATAACCGACAGCATCATCTTTGAAAACGTAAACATAGGAAGACATTCAAGAATCAACAAGGCGATCATAGACAAGAAGGTAACTGTTCCCTCGAATACTGAAATAGGATATAATCTTGAGGCTGACCGGAAAAGATTTTATGTATCCGATAAGGGGATAGTTGTAATCCCAAAGAACTACAAATGGTGAGGTGGATATGTCAGAACTGAGGAAAGACCCCGTCATAAGCAGATGGGTGGTTATAGCTACTGAAAGGAAATTCAGGCCTTCTGATTTCTCCAGCCCTGCGGAACCCCATAAGGAGATATTCTGTCCTTTCTGCCCGGGCAATGAAGACAAAACCCCTGCGGAGATATTTGCCAGAAGGCCTTCTTCGCCCGCGCCGAACAGCAGGGGATGGGAGATACGCGTTGTTCCCAACAAGTTTCCTGCCCTCAGAATTGAGGGTGAGCTGAACAAGAGGGGCGTTGGAATGTATGACATGATGAACGGGATAGGTGCCCATGAGGTAATAATAGAAACGCCGGAGCACAGGAAAGCCAGTGGGGAAAATATTGACATCAAGGATTATTCCAGAACAACGATGATAAACACGATTGAAACATACCAGATACGTTCAATAGACCTCAAGAAAGATGCAAGATTCAGATACATTCTTGTATTCAAGAATTACGGCAAGGAGGCGGGCGCGTCGCTTTCCCATCCGCATTCGCAGTTGATAGCAACGCCAGTTGTACCAAAAAGGGTGAAGGAAGAATTGACCGGCTCCAGATGGTATTACGAATACAAAGAAAGATGCGTTTGGTGCGACATGATCAACCAGGAGATTGACAGCGGAAAGAGGATAGTAGCACAGAATGAATCCTTCCTGGTAACTGCCCCGTTTGCCTCGCGGTTCCCTTTCGAGCTGTCCATAACGCCATTCCGTCACTCGCCGGATTTTGAAAATATAACCCCCAAGGAAAGGGAGTTGCTGGGTGAGATAATGGTGACTGTTTTCAAAAAAATATCTCAGGGGCTTAACGGTCCGGCCTATAACTTCATGCTTCATACCGCGCCTGCCAGGTATCCTCGCCCGGGTTACTGGCAGACAATAGAAAAAGATTATCACTGGCATATAGAGATAATGCCCCGACTTGTAAGGCAGGGTGGATTTGAATGGGGTACAGGATTTTACATAAACCCGACGCCTCCCGAAGAAGTCGCAGATTTTCTGAAATCTCTCGACGTGTAAATTGAACCGAGGTTGAGATTGCCACGCAAAAAGCGCTCGCAATGACAAGTGTGGTTGGTCCCGATAGACAACATCGGGATGATAAAAAACATCAATTGCCACGCAGGAAACGCTCGCAATGACAGAAGACGTTTGATTGAAAGAGGAGTAATCATGGAGAAACAAAACATATGTCTTGCCGCCGCTGAAGCGGTCCCGTTCGTCAAGATAGGCGGGATGGCAGATGTTGTTGGCTCGTTGTACAAGTACCTCAGGGGCAAACAGAACATATCCCTCTTCCTCCCGTTATATAAACAAATAAGAAAAACATGCAGCATGGATACGGTTGCGGAACTGGAGGTAAATTTTTCTGAAAACAGGAGAGAAAAAGGCATTCTGGCCGCAAGCAGGGACTTCCCCGGCGTATATTTCATAGAAAATCAGGGTTATTTCAGGAGAGCAGGGATTTACGGCGAGGACGGGAAAGGATATCCCGATAACGCCGAAAGATTCTCCTTTTTTTCAAAAGGAATACTTGAAGCAGTCAAGCTTCTGAAAATTGATGCGGAGATATTTCACTGCCACGACTGGCACACTGCCCTGCTTCCGCTTTATCTCAATATTAATTACAGGAACGTTTTTCCAGAGGCGAAAAGTCTTTTCACGATCCATAACCTCGGATATCAGGGCGTATTCAAGATCGACAAATTCCCTGCTCTCGGCCTGCCGTGGAATTATTTCCACATGGAAGAACTTGAATTCTACGGCAACGTGAACCTTATGAAGGCCGGCATAATACATTCTGACATGATAAACACTGTAAGCCCCATGTACGCCAGGGAAATCCTTACACCGGAATTCGGGAATAACCTTGACGGACTGCTGAGGAAAAACAGCGCCAGGTTGAAGGGGATAATAAACGGCATAGATTATCAGATATGGAATCCGTCTTTTGACAGGTTTATACACAAGAAATACAGGTCCTTCAAGACCAAATTTGAAAACAAACTTTTCCTGCAGGAAAAGCTGGGATTACAAACAGGCAGAGAAATTCCTGTCTTCGGGATGGTGGCACGTCTTGCAGAGCAGAAAGGGGTTGATGAACTGGCGATGATAATGTCCGACGTGCTTTCCAGAAACCTTGAGGTTGTCATACTTGGCGACGGCGACCCCGAGTACAGGGACATACTTGCAGGATGGGCAAAGAAATTCCCCAGAAAAATCTCGGTTGCTTTCGGATTCAATGATGAACTTGCGCATCAGATATACGCCGGAAGCGATTTCTTCCTCATGCCTTCAAAATTTGAGCCCTGCGGTCTCGGCCAGTTGATAAGTTTCAAGTACGGGACCATTCCCATCGTGAGAAACGTCGGGGGACTCGCCGACACGGTAAGTAATTACGTTTTTGAAACGGGCGAAGGTAACGGTTTTTCATTTGAAGGCGGCAGTAAGCAGTTTTTGAGGTCCATAGAAGCGGCTTTGAAATTATTCAGCGATGTAAAGAGGATGGAAAAATGCGTAAATTCCATCATCAAACTTGATTATTCCTGGAAATCTTCGGTTAACGAATATCTTGCAATTTACCGGCAGATGACGGAATCATGATTTACTTATCAATCCTCTGGCATATGCATCAGCCTTACTACGTAAACACAAGTACCGGGGTAATCAACACTCCCGCTCTGATATTCCGAACGCTCTTCAATTACTACCCGATGGCAGTACTGTCAAGAATGTATCCGGAAGTAAGGGTTAACTTCAACCTTACGCCTGTCCTGCTTTCACAGATTGAAGGGGTCTCTTCAGGCAAATTTTCTGACAGGTTCCTCGCGCTCCTTGAAGCGGGAGATTCTACAACAGGAGAGGAATTGTTGGATTTCATTGATGGATTGCCCCCGCAGGTATTGAAAAGATACAAGGTCATCGACCTTCTGAAAGAAAAAATAGAGGAAGGGACATGCAAGAAACAGGACCTTTTTGACCTGAAAATCTATCTGCACCTGGCAAGTTTTCATCCCCTTGTTTTTGACGACGAAATTGAAGCGCTCATGGAAAAGGGAAGAAATTTCGGCGAGAACGACAGGGAACTGCTTCATGGAAAGGAAAAACGCATACTGGCAGAAGTGATTCCTCTGTACAGAGACCTCATGGATACCGGCCGGATAGACATAAGCACAAGCCCCTTGATGCATCCCGTTCTCCCATTACTCTACAACACGGACACGGCGAGGAAAACCAGAACCTCCCTGAATATTCCCGAAGGTCTCTTTTCGTATCCGCAGGATGCCCGTGAACAACTGATTGCGGGTATGGAAACATATGAGAGGATATTCAAAAAACCGCCTGCAGGAATATGGCCCCCGGAGGGAGGAATAAGTGATGAAGTTCTGGAATTATTCTCCGGGCAAAAAATCTTATGGACGGCGACCGATGAGAGCCTGCTCGCAGAAACCCTTTCGCATCCCCTGTCGCAGGACGAACGCTGCAGCATATGGGATTTCAGAGGAAAACTGTCCATTTTTTTCAGGGACCACAGTATCTCCGACCTCGTTGGATTTGCTTACCAGAGATCTGACGAAAAAATCGCCGCCGCCGACCTGGCAGACCGTCTTTCAAATATCGCGGCTAACGCGGGAAAGAACATTCTTACAATCATCCTTGACGGAGAAAATCCATGGGATTTCTATCCGGATTACGGTGAGAATTTTCTTCCGGCATTTTATGAAGCCCTTCGTGGCAGTAACAGGATAAAAACACTCCCGTTCAGCGAGGCCCTCAGGACAGACATAAGCCGCAGGACGCTCCAGGGGATTTCACCCGGCAGCTGGATGGGCACCAACTTTGATAACTGGATAGGCAAGGAACCTGCAAACAGGGCATGGGCAATATTGAGCAAGGCACGGGCCATGGCTGAGAAGAAACAGGCAGGGTTGACGGAGGAACAGAAAAATGCGCTGCTGGAAACCATAATGCTTGCCGAGTCCAGCGACTGGTTCTGGTGGTACAGCCTGCCGGCGGAAACGAAAATCAAGACGAGGTTTGACGCATTTTTCAGGGACAGCGTAAGGAATATCTACGAGAAGATTGGAGAAGAAGCCCCTGAAGTCCTGAACCTCCCGCTCGAAGAATACGCGCATGAAGAAACAACCCCTTACATAAAACCTGTCATAGACGGCAAAATAACGCATTTCTACGAATGGCATGATGCGGTTGAGATAGATCCTGCCGCCCTGTGGGCAACATTCAAGCCCGTTGACATCCCGGTAAGAAAAATTTTTTACGGATACGACGAAGATAATTTTTACATGAGGCTGGATTTTTCAGAAAAAGCGGATTTTGAAATCCGCCTGACCTTCCATGATTCAGACAGGAAGGTTTTTACGATATATCCCGGTCAGCAGAACACAGGAACATTGATTTATGCGTGCGACAGGATAATCGAGATCATGATACCCAGGAAAGAGATATCCGCGGGAGACAGGGATACGATATTCTTCACTGTCACGATAGAATGCAAAGACGGAAAGCAGTTTGTGCTGCCGTCAGGCAATTTTTTCAGGATAAGATTCGCAGAGGAGGAAGAAGATTGGATAATGTAGGGAAAAAGGGATGCAAAAAAACAGGGGCAGAAGAGAAGAACAGAGCTATTTATTTCAGAGAATCTTTTTTCAGCCATCTTGACCTCTATCTTTTCAACGAGGGCAGTCACCTTGAGATATACAAGAAACTGGGTTCACATAAGCGGACTGTTGACGGGACCGAGGGTTACAATTTTTCGGTGTGGGCTCCGAATGCCAGAAGTGTGAGCGTCAAGGGAAATTTCAATAACTGGGACGGCAGGATACACAGGATGAGATATCTTGGCAATTCCGGCATATGGGAGATTTTTATCCCGGGAGTGAAGGAATATGAACCATACAAGTTTGAAATAACGCGAGACAACCAGGTATTGCTCAAATCAGACCCCTGCGCTTCTTTCTTTGAAATACGTCCCGCCAATGCTTCGCTTACGTACCACTCGAATTACGTCTGGAAACACGGCCGCATCAACCTGTCAAACATTTACGAGCAACCCATGGCAATATACGAAATACACCTGGGGTCATGGAAAAGGAGGAATGATGGTTTTTTCTTGAATTACCGCGAAATTGCGGAATTGCTTGTACCTTACCTCAGGGAAACCGGCTTCAACTGGGTGGAGTTCATGCCGCTGACTGAACATCCTCTGGATTCCTCGTGGGGATATCAGACAACGGGATTTTTTGCTCCCACCAGCAGGCATGGAACGCCCGACGACTTCCGCTTTTTGATTGACGCGCTGCATGAAAACAAAATAGGCATAATAATGGACTGGCCTCCGGCCCATTTCCCGAAAGACGATTTCGGTCCGTATCTGTATGACGGGACACACCTTTACGAACACTCCGATCCGAAAAAGAGAGACCATCCTGACTGGAAAAGCGCCATATTCAATTATGGCAGGTACGAGATAGGAAATTTTCTCATGAACAGCGCTCTCAACTGGATTGAAAACTACAATATAGATGCTCTGAGGGTAGATGGCGTGGCTTCAATGTTATATCTGGACTATTCAAGAAAAGCGGGGGAATGGATACCTAACATCCACGGCGGGCGGGAAAATATTGAGGCAATTGAATTCTTGAAGAGACTTAACACGACCCTGTACAACAGATTCCCCTCCTCTTTTACCATCGCGGAAGAATCTACGGCATGGCCAGGGGTAAGCCGTCCCGTATATATGGGGGGCCTCGGGTTCGGATTCAAATGGAATATGGGCTGGATGCACGATATTCTGCATTATTTTTCCCTTGACCCGGTTCACCGCAAGTATCATCAGAACACTCTTACCTTCGGTCTTCTGTATGCGTTCTCTGAAAATTTCCTGTTGCCGCTTTCACACGATGAGGTTGTTTACGGCAAGAGATCGCTTCTTTCCAAGATGCCCGGAGATTCATGGCAGAAGTTCGCCAACCTGCGGCTCTTGATAACCTATATGTACTGCTACCCCGGGAAGAAACTGTTATTTATGGGAAGCGAGTTCGGACAGAACTCCGAATGGAATTATGACCGGGAACTTGAATGGTATCTGCTTGAAAAAACCGAGCACCGCCAGATAAAAAAATTCGTTTCAGACCTTAATGAAACGTACAGGAATCAAAAAGCGTTATTTGAACTGGATTTTGACAGCCGGGGTTTTGAGTGGATTGATTTTTCCGACCACAGCAGCAGCATCATATCTTTTGTACGCAGGGGCAAGAAAAACGATGATTTCATCATTGCGGTGCTCAACTTCACGCCGGTACCAAGGCTCAAATACAGGATCGGAGTTCCCACAAATGTCTGTTACCGGGAGATATTCAACAGTGATTCCGGATTCTACGGGGGCGGCAACCTTGGCAATCTCGGGATTGTGAAGGCGGAACGGGTCCCCTTCCATAACCGTCCTTTTTCAGTCGTTCTCACAATCCCTCCCCTTGCGTGCGTAATTTTGAAACCCCGTCGTTGAGCACGAGAATTTTTGTTTTACAGGCATAAATGCTAAAATTGAAAAGCCTAACCCTCTTGAATGAATAAGGAGGCACAATGAACGCCAAGGGAATAAAGAAGGAAGACGTACTGAAGCTGGCTAATGAAAACGACGTAAAGTTTCTACGTTTGTGGTTTGCGGACATCACCGGACAGATGA
>CAYOFY010000026.1:0-18985 GCA_964403465.1 uncultured bacterium | reverse complement strand
ATTATCCCGATGACCAGAATTCCCGTACCCATATTATTACCCCCTTGTTTTTTTAGTTAATGCTTGCGATTTCCCTCTTAAAAATTAGCATATTGAGGCGACCATGTCAATTAGAGGTATTGCCTCAGGATATGATTTGACGGCGGAATTCCGTCCTTGATTGCGTCCTGACATGGAGGCGGGGAAAGGTGTCACTCTTTCTTTGTTGCGAGGTACTTCATAATGCTCTTGGCCGCTTTCCTTCCCATTCCCATGGCGCTTATCACCGTCGCGGCTCCCGTGGCGATGTCACCGCCTGCAAAGATTCCGGGAACATTCGTCTCGCAGGTCTCATCATTAACAATGATATTTCCCTTTCGGCCCGTTGCCAGTTTCCTGTAAGTCGCAGGGATTAACGGGCTCGGGTTCTGCCCGATTGCGACTATAACGCAATCCACGGGAATAATCTCTTCAGTGCCCTCCACGGGAACAGGTCTGCGTCTGCCGCTCTCGTCCGGTTCCCCGAGTTTGTTGTGTATAACCCTTATGCCTTCTACATATCCGTTTTCATCCCCGATTACTTCCAGCGGCTGGACGAGGAACACGAATTTTATTCCCTCTTCTATTGCATGTTCAAACTCTTCCTTTCTTGCGGGCATCTCCTTCTCGGTCCTCCTGTAAAGTATCGTTACTTCCTTTGCTCCAAGTCTCAATGCAGACCTTGCGGAATCCATGGCGACATTACCGCCACCTATCACCGCAACCTTCTCTCCCGTCGTTACGGGTGTGTCATAATCAGGGAAGAGGTATCCTTTCATAAGGTTTACCCTGGTCAAGAACTCGTTTGCGGAATAAACCCTGAGAAAATTCTCTCCGGGTACGCCCATGAAGGAAGGCAGCCCCGCACCTGAACCTATAAATATGGCTTTATATCCCATGGAAAAAATATCGTCTATTGTAACGGTTTTCCCCGCGATAATGTCAGTTTTTATTTCCACTCCGAGCTTTTCCAGGAGTTCTATCTCGCTGTTGACTACTTTCTTGGGGAGCCGGAATTCCGGTATACCGTAGGTTAACACGCCTCCGGGTATGTGAAGAGCCTCAAAAACTGTCACCCTGACCCCGCATTTTGCAAGTTCCGCGGCACAGGTGAGACCTGCCGGCCCGGAGCCGACGACAGCCACTTTTTCCCCGCTTATCTCCCCGCCAACAGCCACCGGACAGGACATGCTCTTCTCACCAATGTCAGCTGCATACCTTTCAAGCTTACCTATGGCGACAGGTTCACCTCTCTTTCCAAGGACGCATAGTATCTCGCACTGCGTCTCCTGGGGGCAGACCCTTCCGCATATCGCGGGAAGAAGGTTTGTCCTGTGAATTACGTCAAGCGCCTCCTGGAATTTCTTTTCCCTGATTTTCCTTATGAAACCCGGTATGTCAATCTCCACGGGACAGCCCTTCACGCACGGGGACTTCTTGCACTGCAGACATCTCCCCGCCTCGGCAACGGCCTGTTCTTCCGTATATCCGTAAGCGACCTCGTCAAAGTTCTTTATTCTTTTTTCCGGCAATTGCTTGCTGTCTTTCACCCTGTTCATTTTTCCATGCCGACTCCGCTCCTGCTTACGATAATGTGCTTCTTCCAGTGTTCATCATCCTGTTCCGGGTAATCTTTTCTGAAATGTGTTCCCCTGCTTTCCTCTCTCATAGAGGCCGTTTTCACAATCAGGGTTGACACGATAAGCATGTTGAGAGTCTCAAATCCTGTCCTGTCTGAAAACTCTTTCAGGAAAGCGTACTTGGTCCAGTCCATAAGTTTATCGGTTGCATTCAGCAAAATGCTCCCTTCTCTTTCAATTCCTGCGTTCCTCCACATCAGGCTTCTTATGGACCTTTTGAGGTCTTCCCTGTCAATAAGTATGTCCGTCTTCTGCGGAAAGACATATTTCTTTTTGAGCGCGGGCAATTTTCGTCCCCGCATTTCAAGGATTTTCTTTCCGGTTCTGGCTCCGAAAACGAGCCCTTCAAGCAGTGAGTTGCTTGCAAGACGGTTTGCCCCGTGAACACCCGTGCAGGCAGCCTCACCGCACGCATAAAGATTTTCCACGTTCGTCTGCCCCCACAGGTCGGTCCTGACCCCGCCCATGAAATAATGCGCCGCAGGCCTTACGGGAACCAGGTCTTTTTTGAGGTTGATCCCGTAATCCATGCAGAAGTTATATATTGTCGGGAACCTTTTTTTCAGGTCGCATTTCATCCCTTTCAAATCAAGGTAGACGCAATTGGACCCTGTCAGTTTCATCTGGTCTATGATTGCCCTCGTAACAATATCCCTGGGGGCGAGCTCCGCCGAGGGGTGGTAGCCGGACATAAAACGTTCTCCCCTGGAATTTCTCAAGACGCCCCCCTCTCCTCTCACGCTCTCGGAAATCAGGAAACGCGGGGCCCCGGCCTGGTAGAATGTTGTCGGATGGAACTGAAAGAACTCGAGGTCTGCAAGTTCCGCGCCGCAGCGATAGGCGGCCGCTATGCCGTCACCGGTTATGCCGGGAGGGTTGGTGGTTTCCTGAAAGATATTTCCGGCTCCCCCTGTTGCAATGATGAACGCCTTTGCCCTGATGATGAAAAATCTTTTCCTGTTTTCGTCATAAACAAGGGCTCCATCTATTCTGTCTCCGGAGGATATAAGGTCGACAAGAAAATGCGAATGTATAATCCTTATGCTCTTTTCGGAGACCACTTTTCTATATAGAAAATCCGCTATCTTCATACCTGTAGAATCACCGTCTATATGGAGAATTCTCCTGCATGCATGTCCGCCCTCTCTCGTGAAGTGGTATCCCTCTCTGTCCCTGTCAAAGGCAAGTCCGCAGGAAATGAGTTCCCTGATTCTCTCAACGCCTTCCCTGACAAGCACATCCACGGATTCAGGATTGGCGATACCGCAGCCCGTTTTCAACGTGTCTTCCCTGTGCTTTTCAAGCGAATCCCCCTCCGATATTGCGGAAGCAATTCCGCCCTGTGCGTTGAAGGTGCAGGTTTCGGAAAGCCCGTTCTTATAGAGGACGCAGGTTCTGGCTCCTTTTAATTGAAGGGCCGCCGTCATTCCAGCAATTCCCCCTCCGATCACAAGAAAATCAATCTCCTCCTGGGGCAGTTTCCCTGTGTCAAAAGAAACGAGAAAGTCCGGTATCATTGTTTTTCCCAAATCCAAGAAATATTTTGTCAGGTCTTCCGGAAGTTTTTTATCTTTTCCTGCCAGATTTTCTTCTCTTCATCTGATGCATAATCTATTATCAGTCTGCCGTTAAGATGGTCTATCTCATGCTGGAAGCATCTTGCAAGGAGCCCCTCTGTTTCCACGACAATCTCTCTCCCTTTTTCATCGTGAGCCCTGAGAACGACTTTCTTCGACCTCTCTATTGCAAAATACACCTCTGGAAAACTCAGACAGCCTTCAATGTCAATCTCCCTTCCTTCCGTGTCGGCAATCTCAGGGTTTATTGCCGTAACTATAGTGTCTCTGTCCCTGTCCAGTGCCAGGAATATTCGCCTGGGTACACCTATCTGAGTGGCGGCAAGGCCGAGCCCGTTTTTCTGCCTCAGCGTGGACAACATATTCTTTAAGAGTTTTTTTACGCCGGCATCAATATCCTTAATCTCTTCCGCCCTTTTCCTGAGCACCTCTTCTCCGTAAACTCTCACTCTGCTCATCGGTTTATTTGGTGACAATTTTAGTTCCCAGATACTTTTCAACAGTTTTGATGGCGCAATATTTCCCGCACATGGTACACACATCTTTTTCGGCTGACTTATGTTTTTTATGCAGGCTGTCAAACCTGCCGGGATTTATGGATAATTTTCTCTCCTCCTGCCAGTCCCTTTTCGTACGTGCAATATCCATTTTATAGTCCCAGTCCAATCCTCCGCTCAGACCCTTGCCTATATCAGCCGCGTGCGCCGCTATCTTTGCCGCAATGACCCCCTCAACAACATCCTCAACCTCAGGAAGTGAAAGATGCTCGGTGGGAGTTACGTAGCAGATATAATCCGCGCCATGCCATCCGGCAACCGCGGCCCCGATAGCGGATGTTATGTGGTCATATCCGGGAGCGATATCCGTAACCAGGGGACCGAGTACGTAAAACGGTGCGCCTCTGCATATTTTTTTCTGAAGCATCACATTCGCAGAAATCTCGTTTATGGGAATGTGCCCCGGTCCTTCTATTATGACCTGCACGTCATTTTCCCACGCTATCCGGGTCAGCTCCCCGAGGGTTAAAAGTTCATCAATCTGCGAACTATCGGTGGCGTCCATAAGTCCTCCGGGCCTCATGCCATCTCCCAGACTCAACACAAGGTCATATTTCTTTGCTATATCCAGAACCCTGTCAAAATCTTCATACAGCGGATTTTCTTTCCCGTTGGCAATCATCCAGCTTATGAGAAATGCGCCACCCCTGCTCACGACCATTGTCTTGCGGGGATTCTTCCTCAGCCTTTCAAGAGTTGCCAGCGTGATGCCGCAGTGAAGCGTTGCAAAAGAAACCCCGTCTCTTGCATGTTTTTCAATAACATTAAAAATCTTTTCCGGCTCCATCCTTGTCAACGCCCCTTTTTCCTCTATGGATTCAATTGCCGCCTGGTATATGGGAACGGTACCGACAGGAACCGGGCTGCATTCCACAATAACTTTTCTTATTCGGTCAATATCCCCTCCGGTGCTTAGGTCCATGACCGTATCGGCTCCGAATCTGCAGGCTGCTTTCAATTTTTTGATCTCTGCATCCATATCAACGATATCAGGAGAGGTTCCTATGTTGGCGTTGATTTTTGTCCTCAATCCTTCACCTATGCCAAGGTACGTATTCCTGTGTTTTAAGATTATCACCCTGCCTTCCGCGATCTTCCCGGAAAGTTTTTCAGGGTCAATCTTCTCCCTCTTTGCAACGAACCTTGCGCCCCTGCTCACAATTCCCCTCACAGCCAATTTTCTTTCCGACATTGGACTCACCTCAACATTTTCGTTTTCCGTTCACTCAAGTACTGCTCCGGTATTTGCCGATTTCACCATTCTTGAATATCGTGAAAGAAAACCGTCAAGTTTTTTCACCGGCTTCTTGTATTCTTTTTTCCTTTTCTTCATCTCTTCAGCGCTGACTTTCAAATCAAGTCTTCTGTTCTTAATGTCTATCTCTATGACATCCCCGTTTTTTACAAGGCCTATGGGCCCGCCTTCAGCCGCCTCAGGACTTATATGGCCTATGCACGGACCTCTTGTTCCGCCTGAAAACCTCCCGTCGGTCAGCAAGGCAACCTTCTCTTCCAGCCCCCTGCCCCATATCACCGACGTTATTGAAAGCATCTCCCTCATGCCCGGTCCCCCCTTTGGACCTTCGTACCTTATGACAAGCACGCCTTCTTTCACCCGGCCGCCGACCACGGCTTCCATGGCATCTGCCTCGCAATCAAAAACCGTGGCGGTTCCGGTAAATTTCATCATTGAAGGTGAAACCGCGGACTGTTTCACAACCGCACCGTCGGGAGCAAGAGATCCCCGGAGAACTGCAATCCCTCCTTCAGGGGAGTATGGAGAAGAAAGACTCCTTATCACGTCTCTGTCGCATATCCTGGCACTGCTGATGATATCCTTGATCCGTTTCCCGCTGACTGTAACTGCGTCAGTATTTATAAGGTTATTTTCGGAAAGTTCTTTCATTACCGCCGGTATGCCTCCCGCTGCATCCAGGTCCTGGATATGCTGCTTTGACGCCGGAGATATCATGCAGATATTCGGTGTACTGCGGCTGATGGCGTCAAAAAGATCCAGGTCAATCTCTATCCCCGCCTCGCGGGATATCGCAGGAAGATGCAAGACTGTATTCGTTGAAGCGCCTATCGCCATATCAACAGTGATTGCATTCCTGAATGCTTCGGCAGTCGCTATGTCTCTCGGTTTGATATCCTTTTTTACAAGTTCAACGACTCTCATGCCGGCTGTTTTGGCAAGTCTTATGCGTTTTGCTGTCAGCGCGGGTATCGTGCCGTTTCCCGGTAAAGCAAGTCCTATTGCCTCGCTCAGGCAATTCATGGAATTGGCGGTGAACATCCCGGAACAGCTCCCTGCTCCGGGACATGCTTCGTCTTCAAGTATCTTGAGAGATTTTTCGCTCATCTCTCCATCCACAACCTGACCGACCCCTTCAAAAAGCGAAATCAGGTCAACAGGCTCTCCGTCGGAAAGTCTTCCGCACAGCATGGGTCCCCCGCTCACAATCAGCCCTGGAATATTGACGCGCAGGAGAGCCATCAGCATGCCGGGCACAATCTTATCGCAGTTTGCAATCAAAACAACACCATCAAACTGGTGGGCCTGCAGCATAATCTCAACAGAATCCGCAATGGTTTCCCTGGACCCGAGGCTGTAATTCATACCCTGGTGCCCCATCGCAATACCGTCACAGACACCTATTGTACGGAATTCTATCGGAGTACCCCCGGCCATTCTTATCCCGGCCTTGACTGCTTCGTTTATCCTGTCAAGATGGATATGCCCCGGTACTATCTCATTTGCGGAATTGGCAACGGCAATGAGAGGCCTTTCAATCTCGGAATCGGTCAGCCCGAGCGCTTTCAGCAGCGACCTGTGAGGCGCTCTTTCAATACCTCTCTTTATATTATCGCTCCTCATGTCTCCCCCCTGTATATGCTTCTAGCGTATGGCATATGGCGTATAGTTTAAAAACCTTAAGTTTTGCTTTTTCCATTTGCCATTCGCTATTTGCCATAAGCTATTATTCTATATCGCCATTTTGTTAATTATTTCAAGATCTTTATGCGAAATTTCTTTTGTTAAGGAAACAGCTTCTTTTAAAGGGATATATACAATCTCCCTGCCTTTAACTCCGATCATGAAGGGATATTTGCCCTCCTTCAATATTTCAACCGCCGCTTTGCCAAACTGCGTGGCAAGAACCCTTGTCAGGTAGGTCGGGCTGCCTCCCCTTTGAATATATCCCAGAACTGAATATCTTATCTGCTTTTCCGGTAATTCTTTCTGAAGAAAAGTGGTCAGTTCTCCTGCTTTACCGGCACCTTCTGCCAGAATAATAATTGAACTTGTCTTGCCTTTCTTCTCCTGTTCTTTGAGCAGCTGAACTATTCTGGAACCTTTCATTTTTATCTCCGGGATAATTACTATTTCAGCACCGCAGGCAACAGCAACTTCTATTGCAAGATTGCCTTTTTCCCTGCCCATAACCTCCACCACGAAAATTCTTTCATGGCTTGTCGCAGTATCCCTTATATTATCAACGGCAGCAACAGCGGTATTTACGGCGGTGTCAAAACCCACAGTAAAATCCGTTCCGTAGAGGTCATTGTCAATTGAAGCAGGTATAAGGACGACCGGGAAATCAAAATCCACGGAAAAAGTATAGGCACCCCTTGCAGACCCATCGCCTCCTATAACAACGAGTCCCTGGATACTTTCCTCAATAAGGTTCCGGTGGCATTTTTCTCTCACATCTTTTTCCTTGAACTGCGGGAATCTTTTGGTTTTGAGGAATGTTCCCGCCTCATTTATTATCCCGCTTACACTCCTTGAGTTAAGTCCGACAAACTCCTTTTCATGCAGCCCGCAGTACCCCTTTTCAATGCCAGTTATCTCCATTCCGTAGGAAAGAGCCGTCCTTACCACAGCCCTTATGGCCGCATTCATGCCCGGGGCATCTCCCCCTGTTGTGAGAACGCCTATCTTTTTCATCAAGATTCCTTCCCTCCATGAATGACCCTCGCCCCCTCGGGAAGAGGGGCAGTTCTTAAGCCTTCCCGTTGCTGCCGAGGAGCTCGCACTTTGCAATGTACATCTTCTTCAACTCCTCTCTCGCGGGTCCGAGATATTTTCTCGGGTCAAATTCCTTCGGGTTCTCGGACAGGTATTTCCTTATCATGGCTGTCATGACCAGCCGGCCGTCGGAATCTATGTTGACCTTGCACACGTTGGTCTTGACTGCCTTCCTTATCTGTTCCTCCGGAACGCCGGCGGTATTCTCCATCTTTCCGCCGTATTTGTTTATTATCTCTATGTACTGCACCAGCACCGATGAGGCACCGTGAAGAACGATGGGGAATTTTGGAAGTCGCCTTTCGCACTCCTCCAGGATATCAAACCTCAAAGGAGGGATTGATTCTCCCGGCTTGACCTTGAACTTGTATGCTCCATGGGAGGTGCCGATTGAGATGGCAAGACTGTCCACCTCCGTGCGGGTGACAAAATCCTGTACGTCTTCGGGTCGCGTATAATGAGTTACTTCTGAAGAGACGTGCTCCTCTATGCCTGCAAGAACCCCGAGTTCTCCCTCAACGGTAACATCCCTTTGATGCGCATACTCCACCACTTTTTTCGTCAGTTCCACATTTCCTTCGTAAGGCAGCGATGAACCGTCTATCATGACGGTTGAGAATCCATAATCAATACAACTCTTGCAGAGTTCAAAAGAATCGCCGTGGTCAAGGTTCAGGGCGATGGGTATCTTGCTCCCCATTTCCCTTGCCATGGCGATGGCTCCCGGAACCATATACCTCAGAAGCGTCTGGTTGGCATACTGCCTTGCCCCTTTTGATATCTGAAGTATCACGGGAGAACCGCACTCAACGCAGGCCGTTATGATTGCCTGCAACTGCTCCATGTTGTTAAAATTGTAGGCAGGTACCGCATATCTCCCGACAATTGCCTTTGCAAATAATTCCTTGGTATTAACCAGTCCCAATTCCTTATAACTCACAGCCATTTTGCTCCTCCTTTTTCCCGTTTCCAAAAGTGAATTCCCTTCACTCCGGAAGGTGATGGTTCGTCTCTTTATTCAAGAGGATTGAAGTTCCATTATAGAAATTTTCTAACCCTCTGTCAACTGAGGTGATTGAGGGCAGATATGGAAAACTTCTGCGGCAGTTTATATCAGACTTTCCTTATATGCCTTGAGACGGTCTTTCAGGTTCTTATCACTCAGGGCAAGTATCTCCGCCGAAAGAATTGCGGCATTCTTGACACCCGCCTTCCCTATAGCCATTGTGGCAACGGGAACCCCTGAAGGCATCTGCACAATGGCCAGCAGGGCATCAATCCCCTTTATCTCGCTCGTGGGGAGAGGTACGCCGATAACGGGCAGCGTTGTCTTTGCAGCCAGAACTCCGGGCAGATGCGCAGCCATGCCAGCACAGGCGATTATCACGCCGAACCCGCTTTCTTCTGCGTTCTCTGAGAACTCCATCACCTTATCAAGAGTCCTGTGAGCCGACATCACCAACACCTCGTAAGGAATTTCAAATTTTTCAAGAAGCTCCTTCGCGCCTTCAATATAATCCATATCGCTTTTACTGCCGAGAAGTACCGCTACCTTTTTTTCCATATTTCCTTTATCCTCCCCACCGCCTGTTTTATCCTTTCTTCATCAATGGTGAGAGAAAATCGCAGATACCCCTCTCCCGAAGGGCCGAAACCTGTTCCTGGTGTTGCCACTATCCTGCCTCTTTCAAGAAGATAATTTGCACTCTCTATTGAACTTCCCGGTACATTCACCCAGAAATAGAAAGTGCCCTTTGGAACGCTAACCTGGAAACCCGCCTCTCTGAGCCCGCTGGCAAGAATATCCCGTCTCCTCCTGTATATGCTCCTCAGACTGTCAACGGTTTCCTGGCTCTCTCCAAGCGCTTCTATCCCCGCAAATTGTATCGCTTCAAAAGTTCCGGAATCAATGTTTTCCTTTATCTTTGCGAGGGCAGAGACAAGTTCCCTGTTTCCGCACACCCAGCCCACCCTCCAGCCGGTCATGTTATAAGTCTTGGAAAGAGAGTTAAATTCCACACCAATATCTCTGGCTCCGGGAAGGGATAAAAAACTTACCGGTTTTTCTTCAAAATATATCTCACAGTATGCGGCATCATATACAAGTATTATGTGGTTTTTTCTACAGAATTTTATCGCGTCAAGAAGAAAGTCCCTTGTTGCAAAAGATGCCGTAGGGTTATTAGGATAATTCAGGAAAAGTATCCTTGCTTTTCCAAGAATATCTGCCGGAATATTCCCGAGGTCGGGGAAAAAAGAGTTATCCGCGGTCAGGGGGAGAAAAAAAGGCACTCCCTCTGCAAGAATGGTTCCTATACGGTAAACAGGATAACCCGGTTCAGGGACAAGCGAAACATCTCCAGCATTCAAAAATGCCCATGGGAAATGCGCTATGCCTTCTTTCGAACCTATCAACACTGCAATTTCCTCATCCTGATTCAAAACGGCGTCGTAATTTTTTTTATAGAAATCGGCAATTGCCTTTCTGAACCTGGGAGTACCCCTTCCCAGGGGATATCTGTGGAAAGCAGGATTTTCAATCCCCTTCTTCATTGCCTCTATTATATTGACCGGGGTAGGGAGATCCGGGTCACCTATGCCGAAATCTATGATATCGGCTCCTTCAGCAATCAACTTCTTCTTTTTCCTGTCTATCTCAGCAAAAAGATAGGGGGGCAATTTTTTCAGCCGCGCACTCACTTCAAACATTCAACACCTCCCTGATCAAGTCTTCCATGCTGTACATCCCCGCGGGTTTATCGCTTATGAACATTGCGGCCTTCAGCGCTCCGAGGGCAAACGATTCCCTGTTGTAGCACCTGTGAGCAAGTTCCATTACCTCCCCCTTCCCGCCGAAATAGACATAGTGTTCGCCCACAACGTCTCCAAGACGGAGTGAATGCATCCCTATCTCACCGGAAGGCCTTGCACCGACCATCCCGGCCCTTCCGTATCTTATGGTTTCCCGCGGATCCTTCCCGGATGCAGAACATATCATCTCGGCTATTTTCCCTGCCGTACCGCTGGGCGCATCCTTTTTGAAATGGTGGTGAATCTCCGATATCTCCACCTCGTATTCTTTCAAAATCCCTGCCGCAAATTTTACAATTTCAAAGAAGAGATTCACGCCCAGGCTCATATTGGGAGCAGTAAAAACCGGTATCACACCCGCAGTTTTCCTTATCGCTGAATACTGCTCCGGGCTCAAACCGGTTGTACCCGTCACAAAAGGGGCTTTTCTGCGTGAACATATATCCAGGTATTTAATGGTTGCATCCGGCACCGAAAAATCTATTACAACCTCTTTCCCGCTGATAACGTCGTCAGCATTGTCTGTAATATCAATCCCGGTGAAGGATTTTTTACCGATAAGAGGATGTCCTTTGATCTCGACACCGGCTTTTATTACAAACTCGTCCTTTCTCTGATGCGCCAGTTCTATTATAAGAGCGCCCATCTTACCTGCGGCTCCACAGACTATTATATTTGTTTTCTCCATTTCATGCCTCCGCTGTTTCTCTGCATGCGGAAATAAACGCTTCTATATTTTCAATGGGAACCTCCGGTTCAAGAACATGCGTGGGCGAAATGATCAATGCCCCGTCACAACCCAACTCCTTCTTCCTCTCCCTGACAACCCTCTTGACTTCTTCCAGAGAACCGAAAGGCATTGTCGTCTGAGTCCCAATGGTACCGTCAAAGACAAGTTGCTTTCCGTACACCTTTTTAAGATTCGCGACATCCACGCATTCCGGCTGGACAGGATTCAGCACCGTCAGTCCTATCTCGATCATCTCCGGGATAATTTCGGTAACGTTGCCGTCGCTGTGATACCATATCTGTATGTCCGGCTTAATCTCTTTTGCCGCGGCATAAACCTTCGCCCATTTTTCCTTTATGAAGTGCCTCCACATGGGCAGCGAGAACATAAGGGAGTTCTGGTTTGCGATGTCATCACCCGTGGTTATCATATCCACTCCTGCCTTTGCCGCAAGTACCGCTATATTGAAATTTCTTTCCATGAACCTGTCCAGTATATAGTCGCACCATTCCGGCTTATCCACCGTGTCAAACAGGAATTCTTCGTATCCCCTGACCTGCCACGCGCATTCGTACATGTGCCCCACCCACGTGGCTGCCACCCTGCCTTCCCTGTGCGCCTGTTCCACCTTCTCTTTCATCCCGCCCGCATCAAACCCTGTTGCGGGAGGAAAAGGAAATCTTTCAAGGTCGCTGAACTTCCTGGCATTCCGCAGGGGACTGACATATCCCGTGAAATGGTGAAAATGCGCCGGTATCTCCAGAATGCCCGCACCGTTGATGAAGGAACCTTCGGGTTTTTCCACATCCGCGAAGTATTCCGAAAAATCCGGTGTTTTCTTCATTTGCGGCTCTTCCGGCTGGATGCCGGAAGGGTCGTACATGCCGAAAAAAGGCCTTATATCCCCATCATTCGCGATCCCGTACTTCTCCCTCAGACGTCCGGACAGGTCCGGCGTGAAACTTGCATAAAACATGAATGCCGAATGAGGTCGGTGCTCTACCGTTGCTCTGAAGATTTCCAGTTGCGTCATCCGTCGTCCTCCTCCCGAATGAACCTTATTCTTTCTCTCTCCTGATTCTCGCGCCGAGAGATGTCAGCTTCTGCTCAAATTTTTCATAACCCCTGTCAAGGTGGTATATCCTGGATACCTCGGTCTCCCCCTCGGCCGCAAGTCCCGCAAGAACGATAGCCGCACTCGCCCTCAGGTCAGACGCCATGGTCCTGGCACCTTTGAGTTTCTTCACTCCCTTTATTATCGCTTTGGAACCGTCCAGCGTTATGCTTGCCCCGAGCCTGTTCAATTCCCCTATATGTATGAACCTCTCGGGAAAAACTTTTTCAGTTACCGTGCTTATACCCTCGCCGAGAGTGAGAAACGCCGTCATCTGCGCCTGAAGGTCCGTGGGAAAACCCGGATAGGGCAGAGTAATGACATCCACGGAATTCCACCGCCTTGAAGTCCGCGTGGTCAGAAAATCCTTGCCGGTCTTGAACGAAGCCCCTGCTTCCTCCATCCTGTCAAGAAACGAGAAAAGGTGTGCCGGGACGCAGTCTCTTACCGTGATATTGCTTCCGGTAATGAATCCCGCAAGCATGTAGGTTCCGGCCTCTATCCTGTCGGGTATTATTGAATATTCCACACCTCTGAGTTTTTTAACACCCTCTATCCGTATGTGGTGAGACCCCTCCCCGCATATCCTGGCGCCCATCTTTTTCAGCAGTCCCGCAAGGTCCACGATCTCAGGTTCGCAGGATGCGAATTCAATCAGCGTTTCACCTTCAGCCATTGCCGCGGCAGTCATGATATTTGCCGTTGCAAGAACACTTGAACCGAAATTCCCTCCAAGAAAGATTGTATTACCTTTCAACTTCCTGGCGCGTCCCATTATGTATCCTTCTTCATTGGAAATATCAACGCCGAGTCTTCTCAGCCCCTTTATATGCAGGTCTATGGGTCTGGACCCGATAACACATCCTCCTGGCATGGAGAAACGCACCCGGCCGTATTTTGCAAGCAGCGGACCGAGCAGGCACACCGAACCCCTCATCGTGCTGACGAATTCATAGGGCGCAGTGTACCTGCATACACCCGAGGGGTCTATCTCGACGGTATTTCTTTCAAACCTTACGGTTGCCCCCAGGTATTCAAGAATCTTTATCAGGGTTTTTATATCCCTGACATCGGGGATGTTGTGAATAACCGTCTTCCCGTCACCCGCAAGACTTGCGGACATTATGGGCAATGCGGCATTCTTCGATCCTGAGATTTTCACCGAACCCGATAATTTTCTATCGCCCTCTATGACAAATTTTTCCATTTATCCAGTTATTCCAAACCGACATATTCTGTCGTTGCGAACCCCGTTTCCCGGGGCATGGTAATCCCGACCTTGTTGCAAAACATTCATTCATATTGCCAGGTCGTAAGAACCATTCTCCGCTACGGCAAAAAATAAGGATGTTGATTATCCCTGAAATTGTAACATTTAGGGGAATTCAGTCAACTTTTCGTATGAGTCGAGTAATCTGATAACACTTTGCCTGCAACAGGCAGGTGTTTTTCCATGGACGCGTTACGGAGTAATATTACAGATTCTTACTGAGGGAGGCAGGGGAAAGCCACCCCGTATCACAGAGGGTGGAAGGGGACAGTGTTCCCCGTCTCCCGAAGTTTAGAATGTGTTTGTTACGGAGTTAGCGGACAGGGAAAATACCTGCCTGAGATAACTGTCACCCGTATTTCTCAATTTCTGCTTTTGCTTTTTTGAAAAATCCCGACCCTTTCAATGCCGGAGAGGTCTTTTTCAATCCCCGTAAGTTTCAGATTGCACCTGAAATCCCTTATGAAATCCGCCTGGTCATATCCAATCTCAAGCAAAAGGAAACCTCCGTAATGCAATAACCTGTCGGCGCTTTGCAGGATTTTCCCTATCATCGATGTTCCGTCTGCGCCCCCGGACAGAGCCCTTGCCGGCTCACGCCTTATATCCTCGGGCAGTGTAACCATATCACCTGCGGATATGTAGGGCGGATTGCTTACTATCATGTTGAACTTTCCTTTTCCTGGAGGGAAAATATCGGATTTGAAAAATCTTATCTTGCTTTTGACCCTGTGCCGCAATGCGTTGCGTAGCGATACCTCCAGGGCTGTTTTTGAAACATCCGTTGCCACAACAGAGCAGTTCTCAATCTCTTTTGCAAGGGAGACGGCTATATTGCCGCAACCGGTACCTATGTCAAGCACCCTCACGTAGTCCGGCGCAAGATATTTCTTGTAAAGAGCAACAGTTTTTTCAACGAGTATCTCGGTCTCCGGCCTGGGAATGAAGACCCCCTTCCTGACGAGAAAGACATCTCTGTAAAAAGCGACCTCCCGGGTGATATACTGCAAAGGGACATGGGTTGCCCTCTTCCTGAGCATTTTCAGGTATCTCTCAACGGTGGAAGACGCAACGGCTTCATTCTGCGTGTATAGATAACAGGCGGGTTTTTTCAGAATATGTTCAAGAAGTATTTCGGCATTCCTGCGGGGTTCTTCAACATGATGTTCTTCCAGATAGCCGGTTCCCGCCTCAACAAGTTTTCCCGGGTTACTGTTTGACAGGAGTTTTTGCCATTGACGAAAGCACACCTGAAGCGGCTCCTCTGATTTCCGGATAACTATCCTCCTCGCTCAAGAATTCTATCAATTCTTTCAGTCGCGCATCCGGATTCTGGATGAGATACTCGCCCAGCATGCCTATTATCCCCCTGCGCAGGGCTATCTCTCCGGACTGGGCGTCCTGGGGATAATCCTGCCCGAGCCGTTCAATCAGGGCCGCCATTCCGCTGAAATCCCCGAGCCGCGCGAGAGTCAGGAGGTAATAGATCCTTTCTGTGTCAATCCCGTACTCATCCCATCCTTTCTTAACCGTGGAAAGCGCCTGTGTGTCGCGCATCTCCCCGATAGTTCTCAGGAGTTTCAGCGCAAAGACAACCTCGTTTTTTTCCTCGTCGGTCTCTTCGTAACGCACCTCTGCATATCCCGGGAAGAAATCGGGCCGCACGCCCGACATCCCGGGTGGACCCGCAAAATCCGGTTGCTGGACAACAGGCTCCACTCTGCCAGGCATGCTGATATCGGTTCTCTTCTTCTCCTGCTTTGCCAGGAGCATTTCATACTTACCCTTCTGTTGCATCAAATCCGCAAGCTGTGCATCCGTTTTCGCTATCTCCGTCTCTTTTCCCTTTATCGTATCTTCAATCTTGCGAATCTCGGTACGCAACTTCTGTATCTCCTGGACGTTCATTGTCGCAGAGGATCCGGAAGCCCTTGTAGGTTGCATACCCGGAGTAAACACTTCACCACCCATAGGCATCTCGGTAAACTGCAGTTTCATCTGCAATTCGCTCACCTTCTGTCTCTGTTCGGATATATCCATATTCAGTTTGATCTTCTGGGCCTCAAGATTGTCTATCTTCGTGGTTATATCCTGTATGTTCTTCTTTGCCTCGGCCCTCGCAGTCTCCCTGTCTTCAACCATTGTTTTCAATACGTTTCTCAAAGTCGCGGCAACATCCTCTGTTTTGGTATCGGAGAGACCGTCAAGAACCGTGATTTTAATATCGTATTTTTCATTCTTGTCCTTAATCACGCCAAGCAGGGTATCCGCTGCTTCCTGCGTGGCCGTCTTGCCCAGGGCAATTATCATGTTCTTCCTCACCGTAACGTTCCTGTCATGTACCACAAGATCCGTTATATCGGTTGCAACCTTCATCAACTCCGGCTGTTCGTATCCCATCAATATTGCAGAGGACTTCTGTCTTACGGATTCCGTGCCATACTTGACGCGCTTCATGAGTTGCTCTATCGGAATTTTCACCTCTTCCTGTTTCACTTCCGCCTCTCCGGGCCTCATCAATCCCTCAAAGCCCGGGGGCATGTTGCCCTCCTGTTGGGCGGGTGCAGTCTTTTCCTCCTCTTTCTTCTTGCGTCCCTCCTCTTCAAGCCTTGCCCATTTTTCCACCATCTCCTTGTTTCCGAGAGAAGACTGAATTTTTTCTTTCAACCTGAGCGCCTGCTTCCCCTTTATGGAAGAGGGCGCAATCTCGGTGGTCTTTGTGAGTTCCTCCAGCGCCTGCTCGGTATTCCCTTCCGAGAGATAGAGTTGCGCAAGGGAATAATGATAATCAGGGTTGGAATCCTCCAGTTCAATCGCCTTCTTATAGTTATCAAGGGCATCGCTGTTCTTGCCGGCCATATAATATGCCTCGCCGAGATAGTAATACGTTATCGGGGATGAGGGCTGGATATCCCTGGCATCTTCAAACGACCTGATCGCCTCTTCGGCCATACCCTGTTTAAGGAATATCAACCCGCTGTTCACCATTTCAACATAATCGGCAGCGAAAAGCGGGGATACCGCAAACAAAATTGTAATGGCAAGAAGTCTTAGGTTTTTCATTGTAACCGCCCCCTTAATGTTTCCAGAAGTTCGTCCATGTCCCCTTCTATGACCCTGTCAAGATTGTAAAGCGTCAACTCAATCCTGTGGTCGGTAATCCTGTTCTGCGGGAAATTGTATGTCCTTATCTTTTCGCTCCGTTCTCCGGTCCCCACGGATTCCCTTCTCTCACTGTCCATTTTACTCTTTTTTTCGGATTCGTAAAGGTTTTGCAGCCTTGCCCGCAGAATCTTCATTCCTTTCACCTTATTCTGCGTCTGAGACCTTTCATCCTGACAGCTTATGACCATCCCTGTCGGTATATGGGTAATCCTTACAGCCGATGAGGTTTTATTCACGCTCTGTCCTCCGGCTCCGGACGAACGGAACGTTTCTATTTTCAGGTCCGCAGGGTCTATCCTGAGTTCCCTCTCCTCGGTCTCGGGGAAGACAGCTGCCGTTGCCGCCGATGTGTGTATCCTGCCGTAATTCTCGGTATCGGGGACTCTCTGGACGCGGTGAACCCCGCTTTCGTACCTGAAATCCCGGTAGGCGTTCCTGCCCTTGACCAGGAATATTATTTCCTTAAACCCGGAACCGGATTGATGAGAACTGAGTATATCCACCGAGTAACCCTTCTTCTCGGAATACCTTGAGTACATCCTGAACAGGTCCCTCACAAAAAGGGCGGCCTCATCACCACCGACTCCGGCGCGCAGTTCAACGATGGCGTTCTTCCTGTTCCCCGCATCTTCCGGGAAGAGGATTTCCTTTATCCTGTCCTCAATGTCCCCTCTTTCCTTCACCAGGACTTCCAATTCCTCTTCCGCAAGCGACATTATCTCTCTGTCCCCTGATTTGAGAACTTCCCTGGTACCCCCTATCCTGTCATCCAGGCTGTCTCTTTTGTTCTTCAGGAGGATTATTTCATCCATCGTCCGAAGTCTTATCACCGCTTCCTTGAATTCCGATGAGGTCCTGTTACCCGCGGTTACCAGCTTCATCAGCCTGTCGTATTCTTTCTTCGCGTCCTGCAACCTTTTTTCAAGTACAGAGTGATTCCCACCCTCATTATTTGGTGCCATACTTTTTCTTGAATTTTTCAACCATCCCGGCGCTGTCCACGAGTTTCTGTTTGCCGGTAAAGTACGGATGGCAGTTTGAACATATCTCAACCTTTATTTCAGGCTTCGTTGAACGCGTTTTCACGATGTTTCCGCATACGCATACGATATTGCAATCCGCGTACTTGGGGTGTATCTTCTCTTTCATGGTCCGTTTCCTCCCTGCTCCTTTCTGTTTTTATCTTACCAGATAACTGAAATTGTCCCTCCCCATTGGATTTTCCACGTCGGTGATGCCTTCCCCGCTGAAATATTTTATGAACTTGCCGTTTATGAGTATCCTGACTTTTGAAACGGGATAAAACTGCGTCGCGGTGAAGACAATCTGTCCGAGCCGGTCCATCATCATGGACGTTCCACCTCCCTGTTCTATCTCCTTTGAAAAATCAAGATACGCGGTATCGTCTTCAATCCTGACCTCCAGCAATGATGCGTCTTCCGCAACGGCGCTGGTCAGGCCTGCTCCTTTTTCCTCCTCCGTGAGGCCTTTCAATAGTTGTTCCACCGCAGCCTTGATTTTATCCTCCTGCCGCTTTGCGCGTTCTATTCTTCTCCTGACAGGAACGAGATAGTTCTTCTGCCGGGATTCGTCGTAACTCAGGAAATACGCCAGTACCGACCTCTCCCTTGCAAACCATACTCCCTTCCTCACGGCTGCCAGGTAAACAACAAGCAACACGAAAACTACCGCCAGCACAAGTATTATGACCCTCTGTCTTTTTTCCATCTGTCAAATCCCCGTGAAAATCCAGTTCATGGAAATTTATTATCAGTATATTTTACTCATAATCAGGAAATCGGTCAACTTATTCTTAAACACCGAAATTCCGACATAAGGATAGATTCACTCTTGCAGTGGACTGCCGGGCGGTTTCTGAAGCGGGCGTTTGAAGAAAGCCGCCCGGTTGGGCACATGTCAACACGCATTTCTTATGTCGGATTTTAGTAAACAGAGGCGTGGGGGTGTCCTATCTGCTGTATTTGACCTGCTCAACGGCCACATTGCTTATCCAGGGTATCTCCTTGCTAACCAGGTACGTCTGCCCCTTTGCCGTGGGGAAGGATATGA
>CAYOFY010000025.1:0-19008 GCA_964403465.1 uncultured bacterium | reverse complement strand
ACTGATACCGGGTTCATTTCATCCGGGGAATCTGAAAACCAGCCATCTAAATAAAATGGGACACGAGCACAGGAAAGCGGATGTGGTTGTCTGCGGAGGCGGCCCTGCAGGTATTGCCGCGGCTGTTTCTTCAGCGAGAACCGGAGTTTCCACCCTACTCATAGAAAAATCCTTCTGCCTGGGAGGTATGGCAACATCCGGTCTTCTTTCAGTCTTCGGCCCCCTTGATGACGGAGACCGTTTGTTGGACTGGGAGAGGGACAGGAGGATTGAGAAGGGACTGCCCCGGGAGAAATGAATATCCGTCTTCTGCAGAAAGCGATAAGGGATGCGGGCGGAATAATCTGAGAAGGTGCGGTGCACGGACCCGCGCAAGGGATTGATTTTCCGGCAAAGGTGCTTTATAATAAGGCGGATGAGGACAGGACTGGGTTTTGACATACACAGGTTCGCGGAAGGCAGGAAGTTCATGCTGGGAGGTGTTCAGATACCCTTTGAAAAGGGGCTCCTCGGGCATAGCGACGGCGATGTCCTCCTGCATGCCCTGAGCGATGCTCTCCTCGGGGCCATGGGGAAACCCGACATAGGGCATTTTTTCCCGGATGACGACAGGGGCATAAAGGGGATTGAAAGCAGGAAGATACTGGAGAAGGCGATGGAACTGCTCGCAGGCGGCGGGTTCCGGGTAGAAAACCTTGACATCGTGGTCATATGCGAGAGACCCAAACTGCTACCCTTCTTCCCCGCGGTAAAGAAGAGCCTTTCGGATATGATGGGAGGAATTGAAGCGGACAGAATCGGGCTCAAGGCAAAGACTCTTGAAGGGCTCGGAGAGATCGGGACTGGCAATGCCTGTGCCTGTGTCGTTTCCGTATTAATAGATAAAAAATAATCTGGGGACCAGTCACTATGCACTATTCACTATCTTGATAGGGGGTCTATGGTGAAAAGAAGGATTTTGCTGACAGCAGTTCTCACCGTGATTATTTTCCTGCCCTTCCTTCTCCTCAAGACAAAAGACAAAGGATTCTCATTAGGGTTCAAAAGCAGGTACCATGTTACGGAGGGATATATCTCCGAGGGCGATCTGCTGGGAGACATACTGCTTGACCACAACATACCTGCCCCGCAGGCAAACCGCATAATTGAAGAATTGAGAAAGGTATTCAACGTCAGAAAATGCAGGATAGGCGACAGGTGGGAGGCCTATTCAACGAATAAGGGGGATTTTATAAGATTCATATACTACGACGGCCCTATTGATTTCTACGTTGTTGAGTATAACAGGAAGGAAGATTCTTACCTGGCTTCCGCGAAACAGATAGAGGCGGAAAGGATGCTGCGCGGGGTGCGCGGCGCCATAAGCAGTTCCCTTTATGAGAGCATGTCCGGCGCAGGGGTCAACCCGGAAATAATAGTTCAGTTTGCCGAAATCTTTGCCTCAAAGATAGATTTCTTCACCGACTGCAGGACAGGAGACAGGTTTACCATTCTGTGGGAATCATATTTTGACAGAAGGAACAATCCCCTCAAGGATGTCAGGATAGTTGCCGCATCATATAGTTCTTCCGAGGACGATGCCTATAACGCTTTCTATTTTGAAACGGCGGACGGAAAGGGCGGTTATTACGACAGGAACGGCAAGAGTGTTGAGGCGGCTTTTCTCAGGGCGCCCCTCAGTTACAGGCGGATATCGTCTTATTTCTCCTACAGGAGGCTGCATCCGATATACAAGGTCTACCGGCCCCATCTCGGAATAGATTACGCGGCGCCATCCGGGACGCCTGTTTCAGCGATAGGAGCCGGGACCGTAACCCTTGCCGGGTGGAATCGCGGACTCGGGAAAAACGTTGTCATACGGCATCCCAACGGTTACAGTTCATCGTACGGACACCTCTCAAGGATAAGCCGAGGCGTAGCAAGGGGAACGAAGGTCAGAAAAGGGCAGGTCATAGGAGCGGTGGGGGCAACAGGCACTGCCACGGGACCCCATCTGGATTTCCGCATAAGCAGAAACGGGAAATTTGTCAATTACCTCGCACTGAAACTGCCTCCGTCCTATCCCCTGCCTGAGAAGTACATGCCGGATTTCCGGCAGGTCTCCGGTACGCTGATGAGCAGGATGGATTCCCTCAAGGACGGAGAGGTAATTCTTTTCCCCAACCAGGATGTGAAGGAAAAACCCGGGCACTGATTTCAAACCCCTGCGTGAAAATGAAAAATCCCAAAAAATCCTGCGGACGAATTGCAGGGAAAATTGATATACGGAGAGATAGATGGCTGTCATACTGGCTTCAAAATCGCCCAGGCGTCAGGAACTCCTGAGGCGGGTTGTGGAAGAGTTCACCGTTGTTCCCAGCGGCATTGACGAAAATGTTATCAGCGACAGGGATGACCCGGTAAGGTTTGCCGTGGAGGCGGCCGTTATGAAGGTGCGGGAAGTCGGCAAACGGTATCCCTCAGAGATTATCATAGGGGCCGATACCGTGGTATCCGTTGACAGGAATATCATAGGCAAGCCCCGGGATTATGAAGAGGCAAAGAGGATACTGAAATACCTTTCCGGGACAAGGCACAGGGTGATAACCGGGGTGGCTGTTTACAGGGCCGGGGATGACAGGCTTCTTACCGGCTACGAGATTACCCGGGTCAGGTTCAGGGAGTTGAGCGAGAACGATATGGAAGCATACCTTGCAAAGAGGGAGTACATGGACAAGGCGGGCGCCTACGCGATACAGGAGGTCGGGGATGCCTTTGTTGAGGATATCCAGGGAGATTTTGACAATGTGGTTGGGCTCCCTGTCAACAGGGTGAAGAAACTTCTGGAGAGATTTTCCATGCCGGAATTTGAGATGGAAATCGTTGATGTTGCCCTGCCGGAAAAATGGGCGGTGGGAAGGGCGGATAACCTCGTTGTTTTCGTGGATGGCGCGGTATACGGTGACAGGGTCAGGGCAAGGATTGTCAGGAAAGCAAGGAATTTTTCGTATGGCGAGGTTGCAACGGTGGTGAAGCCGTCTCCCCACAGAACCGAGCCGAAATGCCCCCATTTCGGGACATGCGGGGGATGTGCCTTCCAGAACCTTGCCTATGAACAACAGCTCCATCTCAAGGAGAAGTATCTTCTGTCAACATTGCGGAGGATAGGGGGGATGCACGACAGAGAAGAGTTTGAATTGCATCCCATCATACCTTCGCCCGATACCTTCTATTACAGGAACAAGATGGAGTTTGCGTTCGGCACGGAAGAGGGCGACATCTCTCTCGGACTGAGGGAGAGAGTTTCCCCTCTTGGCGCGTACAGGAAGAACTGCGTTCCCATCAATGAGTGTCCTATCTTCAGCCATGCGGTGGAAAAGATTTTCCCTGCATTCCTCAACGTTGCAGGTAAAAACGGACTGGATGCCTATGACCCGCGCTCGGGAAAAGGGTTCCTGAGGCATCTCGTCCTGCGCGAAGGGAAGAATACCGGCGAATTGATGGCGGTCATGGTGACGCGAAGCGGCCCGGTCCCTGACATGACTGGACTGGCTGATAGTCTTGCAGGGCAGGTGAAGAGTCTGTGGTGGGTGGAAAACAACCGCATATCGGATGTGGTTTCATTTGAAAAAAAGCACCATCTCTACGGAAGCCAGTACATAGAAGAAAAGATGGACGACCGCGTGTTCAGGATATATCCACAGACTTTTTTCCAGCCGAACACCAGGGCGGCACAGTTGATGTACGGCATGATAAGGGAGAATGTGCAGGGAGCCGGTGCAAAGAGAATTCTGGGACTCTACTGCGGAAGCGGTGCGATAGAGATTTCCCTGTCAGCGGCGGCAGTGGAGATAGAGGGGGTGGACTCGGAATCAGCAAATATCAACAATGCCAGGGAAAACTGCAGGTTGAACGATATAAAGAATTGCCGGTTCCATCAGGGATATGTTGAAGACCTTCTGAAATCCGGCGATGTCAGGTCTGCGGACGCTGTGATTGTTGACCCTCCCAGGCCAGGACTGGGAGCCCGGGCGCTGAAAAATATCCTGGCTGTAAATTCACCCGTGCTGATCTACGTTTCCTGCAATCCTCCGGCTTTTGCGAGGGATGCGGCTGAACTGCGGAAGGCAGGGTACAGGATGAGGAAATTATACTGTGCTGATTTCTTCCCCCACACCACGCACCTGGAGAGTATGGGGGTTTTTGAGAAATCTTAGACTGGCTTGATTCCGATTTCGGTCACCAGGTTTGCTTTCTGGTACTTTGCTATGATCTCCAGGAACTTCTCAAAGGTGAGTTCTTCGCCCGCGAGTTCTTTCAGTTCCGCCATGAAATTGAGCAGAGAGTCGGGGGAAAGGAAACCCTCCCGAACCTCTCTGTACAGCGTCTCAAAATCCTCTTTGGACAGCCTGTCGTTTATCTTTATTATCTCGCTGTATATAACCTCTTTCCTTTTTTCTTCCACGATCGTGGTAAACTCCTCTTCCAGCGCTTTTTCGGCATTTACGCCGAATTCATAGCCCGAAAAAGTATCCTCCATCTTTTTGAGTTTTTTCTGTCTGAACTTCTCAGCCCTCGCCACACAGATATTGCCGTATATAATGGGCATGGCGATTAACGGAAGGCCGAAATACATGCCTGTCCACGCAAACCCTATGAAATTTCCCAGGGATGGATTGCCGTCGTACACCCTCTTGATGTATTCAATGAACCCGGTAAGGATGCCTTCCTGGAGTTTAAATGTCCATGAATACACGAAGTCAAGAATAATGAGGAGGATACCAAGGATTATCCCCCGCATGTATCCGTAATCCCGGGCGTTTTCTTCCGTCAGAGTTCTCGGTATGCCGAGAAATTTTTGTACGGGGATGAGCATTGTCCTGGTGAGCATCATGAGGTTGCGTTGTATTTCTTCCGGGTTCTCCGCATCAAAGGAGCCGTAAACAAACATGTTTTTCCCGGCGCTCCTGTATACCGCGGCGAATTTGCTTACAGGGGATGAGAAACCGCTGTTGAAATACGGGAAGGAAAAATTTCTTTTCGTGTATACATTCCACCTGCCAGCGCAGGCGTCAAATTCCGATTCCATGTTGTATCCCAGGTACCCGAGCAGCTGGTATGAATGTGACTTGATATCCCTGAAATAGTGTATAGAATCGTAGGTCTTTTTCGCCTCGTCTTCCATATTTTTTATTTTATACCATTCGGGGCGCCGCCGCAAGTCAAATGCGAAAAAAAAGATATTGACAGCAGACGGCAAAAAGGTATATCATATAGCGTTTACTCCGAACACGTCCCGCATCCCGGGCAGAGTGAGGAGTTCTGGTTTATTTTTTTTGTTTGAACACATCGGGAGAGCAATAAAATGGACAGAAGCGCACAGAAGTATGATGCCACCACGATACAGGTACTGGGCGGCATTGAAGCGGTGAGAAAAAGACCCGCCATGTACATAGGCGATACCGCCGTATCAGGACTTCACCACCTTGCGTACGAAGTTATAGACAACAGCATAGACGAAGCAATGGCAGGATTTTGCAGCGAGATTGGCGTCGTGGTCCATGCGGATAACAGCGTTACGGTGTCGGACAACGGAAGGGGTATCCCCGTTGACATACACAAGACTGAAAAAAGACCGGCCGTGGAGGTTGTCATGACCGTTCTGCATGCCGGCGGTAAGTTTGACAAAAAAGCGTACCGCGTATCCGGGGGACTGCACGGTGTGGGTGTCTCGGTCGTCAATGCACTTTCGGAATGGCTGGAGGTGGAAGTCAAGAGGAACGGAAAGGTCTATCACCAGAGATACGAAAAAGGCAAGCCGGCGACCTCGGTAAGCGAGATAGGCAAGACGAAAACGACCGGCACAAAGGTCACATTCATGCCGGACGAGGAGATCTTTGAAACGATTGATTTTGACGACAGCATACTATCCGGAAGGGTGAAGGAACTCGCCTTCCTTAATGCCGGAGTCAGGATAACCTTTGAGGACGAGAGGAAGAATCTGAAGGAAGAGCACAAGTTTGAGGGCGGACTCATTTCCTTCGTGGAATATCTCAACAAGAACAAGAAGGTGCTCTTCCCCAGGCCTCTTTATTTCAAAAAGGAGGAGGAAGACGGCGAGGTTGAGGTGGCTTTCCAGTATAACGACGGTTACAGCGAAACGGTTCTGTCTTTCGCGAACAACGTCAACACCAAGGAAGGAGGAACCCACATTGCGGGTTTCAGGGGCGGGCTGACGCGGGCGATAAACGAATACGGGAAAAACAACGGGTTTCTGACCGAGAACCCGCTGGCGGGAGAAGACATAAGGGAAGGACTTGTTGCCGTGGTGAGCGTCAAGATAGCCGAGCCTCAGTTTGAGGGACAGACAAAGACCAAGCTGGGCAATTCCAAGATACGCTTTCTCGTGGAGGGTATAACCTCGCAGCAGGTGGTGACTTTCCTGGAAGAGAATCCCGAACCGGCAAGGGAAATTATCAACAAATGCGTCATGACCGCGAAAGCCAGGGAAGCAGCAAGGAAGGCAAGGGAACTGACCCGCAAAAAACTTTCCGAGACAGGCGCCCTGCCCGGGAAACTTGCCGACTGCACGGTCAAGGAACCTGACAAGAGAGAGATCTTCATCGTTGAGGGTGATTCCGCGGGAGGCAGCGCAAAACAGGGCAGGGATAGATTCTTCCAGGCGATACTGCCCCTGAAGGGCAAGATCATAAATGCGGAGAAGGCACCGCTTGACAAGGTTCTCAGCAACGAGGAAGTGAGGATGATGATAGGCGCCATCGGCGGGGGCGTCGGAGAGGATTTTGACGTGGCGAAAACACGTTACAGGAAGATTATCATAATGACCGATGCCGATGTTGACGGCGCTCACATAAGAACCCTGCTGCTGACATTTTTTTACAGGCAGATGACAGACCTCATAAGACAGGGATATATCTATATCGCCCAGCCACCCCTTTACAAGGTCAAGAAGGGAAAGAAAGAATCCTACGTGGATACGGAAAACGAGATGGACAGGATACTCATACAGATGGCAAAGGAAAACGTTTCCCTGCTGATAAAAAAGAAAGGCGGGGAAGAGTTGCCGGGAAACGAGAGCGCGGTGAAGACGGCCACTCTGAGCAAGAGGATGAACGAAATCAGCAAGAGTCTTGAGAACAAAGGCATTGAACTGGAGGATATCTTCAAATACCGGAAGGCAAAAAAGAATATACCCCTTTACTGGGTGAGATGCGGCGAGCATGAAGAGTTTTTTGCAACGGATAAGGAGTTATCCGCTTTCATGCAGAAGCAGAACAAGGACCAGGTTGACCTCTTCTCCGGGGAAGACAAGAACTACAAACTGCTTGATATCTATGAATCCAGGGATATTGAAAAGATAATTAAAAGACTTGAGGAAAACGGCATAGAGATGAAATCCCCTTCGGAGAGGATTTTCGTTGTGGAAGACGGGGAGGATAAGAAGGAAACGTGCAATTTCCTTGAACTCTACGAGGTGCTGAAGAACAAGGGCAAGAGAGGGTTGTCCGTGCAGAGATACAAGGGGCTGGGAGAGATGAACCCGCTGCAATTGTGGGAAACGACGATGGACCCGAACACGAGAAGGATGAAGGTGGTTACCCTTGAGGATGCCGCAAAGGCGGAGGAGGTTTTCACGGTTCTCATGGGCGATGCCGTTGAGCCGAGAAGGGGATTCATAGAAAGATTTGCCAGGGAAGTCAAGAATCTGGATATTTGAAGAGACTGGTTTAGAGAGCGAGAGGATTTCGTGCAACAAAAGGGAAGGAATTGAAAAATGTCAGACCATCTAAGAGAGATGTTTGATGATATCAATCTCGTAGAAAGGATACAGAAGCGATTACCCTATTTATTTCAACTCGCGGAATTGGAAAGCTCAAGAGCGGGCAAAACAGGAATGGAAGTAGGCTCTGTTAGAGAGAGAATAATAGTTGCTCTGTTAATTTATAAATTTGGTGCGGCAAATGTGCAAACTGAAATTCCAATCACAGAGCCGGAAGTAGACGTAATATTGTTCGAAAAACCGGTATCAATAAAGACAATAACTGGTAAAACTTTTGGAGGAGTGAAGCTTGTTTGGACGGTAGATGCTAAAAAGGCAAAGAAATTCCTTGAGCAATTTCGTCCACATTGCGATATTTTGCTCGCTCAAATAAACTGGAGTGACAGAGGAGGATTCTATTGGATTCCGTTATCGGTTCAAGAACGGGTCTATGATGAAATGGGGAGACAAAGATATATTAAACTTCCCAAACCAGGAACAAATCCGAGAGGCGTTGAAATTACCAGAGAAGCGTTGGTAGAATTAGTGGAGGATAAAGAAACCAAGAGCATTGTGATAAACTGGCAAAAAAGGGAAGTAGAGTTCAATTCATTCAAGAGATGGGTTGATTTATGGAGGGAAGATTAAATGCTTCATCACAGGATAAATGGCACCAAGACAAGTGCTTTTGGCTCTCCCGGAAGGATAAATCACGACTCATCAAAGTTTTATAACAGCAAACTTTATGAAGGATTGAAGAAGGATAATTTGATTAAATACACGGAAAACCCAATTGACGAATCCTGCGTAAATAAAATTTTTTGCAAAAGCAGTGAAGACATGTCGGAGTTGCCGGACAACAGCGTTCACTTAATGATTACCTCCCCCCCTTACAATGTTGGAAAAGCATATGATAACAATCTGTCTCTTCAGGAATATAGGTCATTACTGAAACGGGTATTTCAAGAGACATACAGAGTATTGGTTCCTGGGGGCAGGGCGTGCGTGAATATAGCGAATTTAGGGAGAAAACCGTACATTCCTTTACATAGTTATATTATTGAAGATATGAGTACTATTGGTTTCTTAATGCGGGGAGAAATTCTGTGGGACAAGGGAAGCAGCGCCAGTTCTTCAACTGCATGGGGAACATACCTGCAGGCAAATAATCCGGTATTGCGGGATGTACACGAATATATCCTTATCTTTTGCAAAGAGACTTTTACGCGTTATAATCCTTATCGGCGAGAAAGCACCATAAGCAAGGAAGAGTTCTTGGAGTTTACAAAGAGTGTTTGGAAATTCAGCGCAGAGCGGGCTACAAAAGTAGGACATCCTGCTCCTTTCCCGATAGAATTGCCTTATCGGCTAATTCAGATTTATACGTTCAAAGACGAGATTGTGCTTGATCCCTTTGCAGGCAGCGGTTCTACGTGTATTGCCGCATTGAAGACAAACAGAAGATATGTTGCTTACGACATTGATAAGAAATATTGCAACTTGGCGGAACAGAGGACAAAAAAGTTCTTGCAGGACCAAGTAACTTTATTTTCAAAACAGAGTCGTGTAAACTGAAAATTGCTATTGTTGAATTTTGGCGGATAAATAAAATATCCGAGTTCAAGGAGAAGAAAGAATGGGAGAAGAAGGAAAGATAATCCCGGTTGGCGTTGAAGAGGAGATGAAGGGCTCCTACATTGATTATGCAATGAGCGTTATCGTGGGCAGGGCATTGCCCGATGTAAGGGACGGACTCAAGCCTGTCCACAGGAGAATCCTTTTCGGCATGCAGGAACTGGGCGTTGAGCCCGGCAAGCCGTTCAAGAAATCCGCAAGGATAGTCGGCGAGGTCATGGGTAAATACCACCCTCACGGCGATGCGGCGATATACGAATCCATAGCAAGGATGACCCAGGAATTCTCGCTGAGATACCCGCTTATTGAGGGGCAGGGGAATTTCGGTTCAATTGATGGTGACCCGCCGGCTGCCATGAGGTATACCGAGGCGCGTCTTACCCCCCTTGCAATGGAGATGCTCGCGGACATAGAAAAGGAAACGGTGGATTTCGTCCCCAATTTTGACGAGTCGCTGCAGGAGCCGCTGGTTCTGCCGAGCAAGATTCCCAACCTTCTTATCAACGGTTCTTCGGGCATCGCCGTCGGCATGGCGACCAATATCCCCCCTCATAACCTGAGCGAGGTGGTTGACGCCCTGATAGCGCTCATTGGCAACCCGGATATGACGATAGAGGAAATCATGAAAATCATGCCGGGTCCGGATTTCCCCACCGGAGCAACCATCTGCGGAAGGGAAGGCATCAAGAGCGCATACACGACAGGCAAAGGGATAATCACGATAAGAGGCAGGATAGAGGTGGAAGATGACAAGAAAAAGGAAATCATAGTCGTAAAGGAGATACCCTACGAGGTTAACAAGGCGCGCCTTGTGGAGGACATCGCAAACCTCATAGACGAGGACAAGATAAACGGGATAAGCGAGATAAGGGACGAATCCGACAAGGAAGGCATGAGGGTAGTGCTTGAGGTCAAAAAAGGGGAGAACGTAGATATCATAATAAACCAGCTTTATAAATATACCGCTCTCCAGAGTTCCTTCGGGATAATCAACCTTGCCCTGTCAAACCAGCAGCCGAAACTCCTTAACATAAAGCAGATGCTGGACCTTTTCCTGACCCACAGGAAGGAGATTGTACTCAGGAGGGCCGGGTACGAACTTCGGAAGGCGGAAGAGAGAGACCACATCGTTTCCGGACTTATTATTGCGCTTGATAACCTCGACAGGGTCATAAAACTCATCAGGGATTCCAAGACCGTGGAAGATGCGCGCAATTCCTTGATGGCGAAGTTCAAGATGAGCGAGAAACAGGCACAGGCTGTCCTGGCGATGCCCCTGTCCAGGCTGACCGGTCTTGAAAGGGAAAAGATACTGAAGGAGAAGGAAGAACTCAAGAAGAGAATAAAGGAACTCAAGGAGATACTCTCCAACCCCGAGAAGGTGAAGGCGATCATAAAAGAAGAACTCCATGATGTCCAGAAGAGATTCGGCGACAAGAGGAGAACGGAGATATCCGCCTCGGTGGAGGACTTTGATGAGCTGGACCTCGTGCGCCAGGAAGACATCATGGTCATAGTCTCTTCCGAAGGATACATAAAGAGGAGCCCCCTTGACCTCTACAGGAGACAGCGCAGGGGCGGAAAGGGACTGGTGGGAGTGAAAACCAAGGAGGAGGATTATGTCAAACACCTCTTTGTATGCTCCACGACAGATACGATACTCTTCTTTACGGAACAGGGCATTGTCCACTGGCTGAGGGGTTACCTTATTCCCGAGGCCGGCAGGAACGCAAAGGGCAAGCCCATAGTGAATCTTTTGAGAATAGACGCTGGTGAACGGATATCCGCGGTTATCCCGGTGAGGGAATTCTCAGAGGACAAGTTCCTCCTGATGATTACGAAAAACGGGATAGTAAAGAAAACGCAGTTGAGCGCGTACAGCAGGCCCAGGAAGGGCGGAATCATAGGCATAGGGCTCAGGGAAAAGGACAAGCTCATAGAGGTGAGGATGACTGACGGCAGCCAGGATGTCATTCTGAGCACGAGATACGGGCTGAGCATAAGGTTTGCGGAAAAAGAGGTCACCGCCGTCGGAAGGGGCGCGATAGGAGTCATAGGGATACGGTTCAAGAAGAAGGACGACGAGGTTGTCGGCGGCGAGATTTCCCAGCCCGACGAAAAAGAGAAGTCTCTCTTCACGTCAACGTCCAGGGGTTTTGGAAAGAGGACAATGATATACCGCTACAGGAAGCAGCACAGGGGCGGCAAGGGGATAATAGATATACAGACAGGCGGACGCAACGGCCATGTTGTCGGAGTCAAGGCCGTGAAGCCCGGCGATGAGATAATCCTGATTACCAGGGCAGGAGTGGTCATAAGGATGAACGTGGATGACGCAAGGGCTGTGGGAAGGAATACGGCCGGCGTCAAGCTTATAAACCTTTCGTCCGGCGATACGATAATGGATATGGCCCTGGTATCAAAGGAAGATGAAGAAGTTTGAAACATTGAATCATACCGCAGATGTTGCGGGCAGGGTTTACGGCAGGAACCGGAGAGAGTTGTTCGTGAATGCTTCCGAACTGCTCTATTCCCTCATGTCTCCTGAATTCTGCGCCGGCAGGGCGGCCGAAACAAGAATAGGGTTGTCCGGGGACAACACGGAGAACCTGCTTGTAAGATTCCTGAATGAGCTGATATACTATGCCGAGGTGAAGAAGACCGCGGGAAGCGTTCTCCGGTTCAGGATCGGCTGCAGGGAAGGGCGGCTTTTCCTGGAATGCAGAATGAAAAGCCGCAGGATAAAAAGACAGGGGAGAGAGATAAAGGCGGCAACCTATCACGGACTCAGGGTTGAGAAGAAAAAAGGAGTTTTGACAGCGTCGGTAATATTTGACATCTGATGCTCACAGGCGGAGGGGAAGTTCATGTTAATGGCTTCGGGTGAATCTAACAGGAGGAAGTCCGGATGAATAAAAAGGAAAAGGCATATTACCTGGATTTATTGAACAAGGAGAAGGAGAGAATCTTCAGGAATCTGGGGTATCTCAGGGAAGGGATAGGGTCCGGGGAGAAAGGGATACCGACCCACATAGCCGACCACGGCACGGACGAATTTGAGAAGGGACTGGGCATAGATATCTCCGATGCCGAGAGAAAAATTCTTGAAAAGCTCGACTGGGCGATGGAAAAGGTGACCAAAGGTAAATACGGGGTATGTGACGGCTGCGGCAGGAACATACCCAAATACCGGCTGAAAGCGCTCCCGTATGCGGAATTCTGTATCAAATGCCAGAAAGAGAAGGAAAAAAGTGGCGAATAGAAATCCCGGTCTGTTCTACCGTACAGCACTTTCGGTGATATTTCTTGACAGGCTTTCCAAATACCTGGTACTGCATTTCCTGTCCGGTGGTGCCCCTCCTTTAAAAATCTTCAGATATTTTTCCCTGACGCTCGTGAAGAACAGGGGTATCTGCTTCGGAATGCTGACAGGAATAAACCTGAGAATTGCCATAATCATCGCATCCTTCCTCATAGGGATCATGATAATACTGTATCTGCTCCGGTCCGGGGAGAAGAGCAAGCGTACTGAAATGGCCCTGGGTTTCATAGAGGGCGGGATAGCCGGCAACCTGATAGACAGGATAGCCACCGGCGCCGTGATTGACTTCCTTGATTTCCATTTCTGGCCGGTCTTCAATCTCGCAGACGTTTCAATTGTTTCCGGCATAACTCTTATTCTGCTTGAACACATGGCGAAGAAAAAACATGCCCCATCATCCGTTCCTGTCAATTCCGGAAAGGAATTATGTCCGTCAGAAACTGAATGCGGCGGCAGGGGGTGAGAGGAGAAAAGGGGAAAAATGCATCCCGAGTTCATCAAGCTGGGCAGTTTCGTCATCTACTGGTACGGCGTCATGGTTGCTGCGGGGGTCTTCCTGGGCAGCTGGATTTTTCAAAGGAATGCCTACAGCCGGGGATATTCGCCGGAACTGGTCTCCAGGCTCATCCTGTGGAGTGTCGTATGGGGAATCACGGGCGGAAGGTTGTTGCATGTGCTGGTGCATGCGCCCTATTACTATGCGAATCCTTTGCAGATACTGAGCATAAGGAATGGAGGTCTTGCTGTTGAAGGGGCTGTTATCTCCGCACTGGCCTTTATTTCCATTTACTCAAAGATAAGAAGATTTAACCTGCCCGAGGTACTTGACCTCATGGCATTGCCCATTCCCCTGGGGCAGGCGCTCGGCAGGACAGGTTGTTTCCTGAACGGCTGCTGCTACGGGAGGCATACGGAACTGTTCACGGGCGTGAGATTTCCCTTCCTGTCCGGCAGGGTACATCCCACTCAACTCTATTATGTGCTGCTTGATGTCCTCCTGTTCCTTTTTCTCAGTTCCGTCAGCGCCAGAAAATTGAAACCTGGCGTTGTGTTCGGTTCGTACATGATGGGATTTGCCGTCATAAGATACACGGTTGATATGCTGAGGGGGGATTTGCGTCCCACCTTCCTGGGTCTGTACATGACCCAGGTCATAGCCGTGTTGATATTCATGACAGGGGCTGCATGGTTTTTCTTTATACTTGTCAAAAAGAAGGGTAAAACCTAAACGGGAGAGCGGCTGAATGGCAAAACTTCTGTTCAATTATATCTTCATGGAGCCCGAGTATAACCTTGAAGGTAAAGATAGCATAACCATAGGCAGGACCAATACGAACGACCTCGTAATACCAAACTACTCGCTGTTCATAAAACTTGCCAAGGATTCGCAGAGAGCGATGGTCAACGACCTCACGAAGGTCTCGCGTTTTCATGCCAGGATGACCAGGCATGAAGACAACAACTGGTATATGGAAGATATTGGCAGCAAGGGACTCGGGAGCAACTACGGAACGTTCGTTAACGACCTGCGGCTTGAGGTCAAAAAACCATACGTATTGCATAATAACGACAGGATTAAGTTCGGTCCGATTGAATGCGTCTTTCTTGAAGAATAGTTCCCATCTTGCTGATTAGTGCGACTTATCCCGTTTTAAGGGTTGAACTGTACCGTTGCAAACCTATTTGTGTAGCGGTGGCATCCTGATTTACTACATATCAGGACATGTTTATGCCACGGTTTTTTGTGCGATAAATCGCACCGCTACAACATGTAACTTTTCACAAAAGAGCCCATCTAAAGAGATATGGAAAATATTGGCGAAAAACTCACGGTCAAGGCGCAGGAGGCATTGATGGGGGCGCAGTCTGCGGCCCGGGAAAGGAGCCACCAGTCCGTGGACAGTATCCACCTGCTTCATTCCCTTGTTGCCGACGATGAAACGACGGCTGATATCCTGGCGCAGATGGATATAAAGACAGAAGGGCTGAAGAAGGATGTAGCCACGGCGCTGGAAAGAATTCCGCAGGTTACCGGGCCGGGCGCGGGAAGCCTGTCTATCACGCCTGCCTTGAACCAGGCATTGAACGCCGCACTCAGGGAATCAAAAAGCATGGGGGACCAGTACGTCAGCGTTGAACACCTTCTTCTCGGACTGACCGCCGCCGAATCCGGGATTCAGGAACTCCTGAAGAAATATGATATTTTCAGGGAACGCGTCCTGAAAATAATACAGCAGATAAGAAACGGCGATAAGGTAACCGACAAAGATGCAGAGGCGAAATACAAGGTGCTTGAAAAATATACGAGGGATTTTACCGACCTCGCCCGCAAGGGGAAACTGGACCCCGTCATAGGAAGGGATGAGGAAATCAGGAGAGTCATACAGGTGCTCTCCCGGAGAACCAAGAATAACCCTGTCCTCATAGGCGAGGCCGGGGTTGGCAAGACCGCCATCGTGGAAGGGCTCGCAAGAAGGGTTGTTTCCGGGGACGTCCCGGAAGGGCTGAAAAACAAGAGTGTTCTTGTTCTTGACCTCGGTGCGCTTGTGGCCGGCACAAAATACAGGGGTGAGTTTGAAGACCGCCTGAAATCCCTGCTGAAGGAACTTGAGAAGAAGGAAGGGGCGGTTATTCTCTTCATAGATGAACTGCATACCCTTGTCGGAGCCGGGGCTGCGGAGGGGGCCATAGATGCCTCCAACATGCTCAAGCCGGCCCTTGCAAGGGGTGCTTTGAAGTGTATAGGCGCGACGACCCTGGATGAATACAGGAAGCACATAGAGAAGGACAGGGCTCTGGAAAGAAGATTCCAGGTGGTATATGTTAAGGAACCCTCCGTGGAAGAAACCATTTCCATTCTGAGGGGACTCAAGGAAAGGTATGAGGTTCACCACGGCGTCAAGATAACCGACAGCGCGCTTGTTGCAGCTGCCGTCCTCTCCCACAGGTACATATCGGGTAGGTTCCTGCCGGACAAGGCGATAGACCTGATTGACGAAGCAGCAAGCCGCCTCAGGATAGAGATAGACAGCATGCCGGTGGAACTTGACGAGACCGAAAGGAAGATAAGGCAGATGGAGATAGAGAGGCAGGCGCTGAAGAAGGAATCAATGCCGGAGGTGAAGGAGCGGCTTTCCCGTCTTGAGAAGGAACTGGACGTTCTCAAGAAAGAGAAAGAAAAAATGCACTCAAAGTGGCTTGCCGAGAAGAAGATTGTTGAAAAAATGAGGAAGATAAAGGGCGACATGGAATCGGCAAAGAACATCATAGAGAAGGCGGAACGAGAGGGGAATCTCGGCAGGGCGGCCGAATATAAATATGGAAAACTCATAGAGTTGCAGAAGGGGCTGGAGGAGGAGACGGCAAAGCTGAAAAAGGCGCAGGCAAGGGAAGGGTCCCTGCTGAAAGACGAGGCAACGGAGGAAGACATAGCCGAGATAGTCTCCAAGTGGACAGGTATCCCTGTTTCAAGGATGCTTGAGGGAGAGGTTGAGAAACTCGTGAAGATGGAGGAACGTCTTTCCGCAAGGGTTGTGGGCCAGAAGGAAGCGATAGCGGCCGTCTCAAATGCGATAAGAAGAAACAGGGCAGGGCTCTCCGACCCGAACAGACCCATTGGCTCTTTCATCTTCCTCGGACCCACAGGAGTGGGGAAGACGGAACTGGCAAAGGCGCTGGCCGAGATGCTCTTCAACGATGAAAACGCCCTGCTGAGGATTGACATGAGCGAGTACATGGAAAAATTCTCGGTCTCGCGACTCATTGGCGCTCCTCCGGGGTACGTCGGGTACGAGGAAGGCGGGCAGTTGACGGAAAAGGTGAGGAGGAGACCTTACAGTGTCATTCTGCTGGACGAGATAGAAAAGGCGCACGCCGAGGTTTTCAATGTCCTCCTGCAGCTGCTTGACGAGGGCAGGATGACCGACGGCCAGGGGAGAACCGTGGATTTCAGGAATACCGTTGTCATAATGACTTCCAATATAGGCAGCCAGTATATCACGATGTTCAAGGACGAAAAAGCGATGAAGGAGAAGATAGCCGATATTCTCAAAAGCACCTTCAGGCCGGAGTTCCTTAACAGGGTGGACGAGATTATAACCTTCAACAAACTCAAAAAGGAAGACCTTCTGAAGATAGTGGACATACAGACGGCATATCTGCAGAAACGCCTTGATGACAGGAAGATAAGGGTCAGTTTCTCGGACGATGTCCGGGGGTACCTTGCGGAAAAGGGATACGATGAGGTTTACGGCGCAAGACCTCTCAGGCGGCTCATACAGAGAGAGATAGAGAACCCTCTCGCGCTGAAAGTCCTCGGAGGCGAAGTGGCGGAGGGCAGCAGTATTCTTGTGGATCTCAAAGCCGGCTCCCCTGTTTTTCTTTCCAGATGAATTTTCTGTCCCGTTGACAATGTGTACGGTTAACGGTACAACTATTGCAGGAGGTGGTATAAATGGATAAAGTAATAGGCGTGGTTGCGACCAGAGAAAACCTGCCGAAAATCCTTAAGGATATTTCGCTGGGCGAGAGATACATTATAACGCAAAGGTCAAAGGCAAAGGCGGTGATAGTAAGCCTTGAAGAAATTGAGACCCTTGAAATACTTGCTGACAAAAGATTGCTGAGAGATATGATTGCTGCAAAGGAAGACATAAAGAACAAACGGTATATTTCATACGAGAAATACTTTGGAGACAAAGCGTGAAATATAATCTTTTTCTGACACAAACCTTCCTTAAGAATTATAAAAAACTTCCTGAAGAAATTCAAAACAGAGTAAAAGAAAAGATACTTCTTTTAAGAAGCAACCCTTTTATGGGTAAAAAACTCACCGGTAACCTGCAGGGAGATTTTTCATACAGGGCAGGGGATTACCGTATTGTCTATTACATTGAAAGAGACGGAATTTTTATAGAGGCAGTCGGGCACAGAAAAGATATTTACAGAAAAAAAGATAGATCATGAGTGGTCGGCGGGCTGCAGGAAACGGGAGATGACCTGCAGGTTCCTTTCGGTGGCGCCGGTGTTTTCAAGAAGGACCTTGTACCCGTTTTCACCCATCTGGCGGCAGATTTCCGGGTTCCTCAGCAGACGTATCATCTCCCTGTGAAGTCGTCCGAAACTTTCCACCTCTATGCCGCCTCCCCCATCCTTTATCCTGTCCCATTCCTCCTTGAATTGCCAGTTATGAATCCCGAACAGTACAGGTTTCCTGAAGGCAATCGGCTCAATGGGGTTCTGTCCGCCCCATGAGCAGAGACTCCCGCCGACGAAGGCGAACTCGCAGATACTGTAGAAATTGTTCAGTTCCCCGTAGGCATCAACCACTATGACGGAATATTCCCTTTTCCAGGGGAAGCCGGTATATCTCACATAATTAACCATCCTCTGTTTCAGGATCTTGTAGATATTTGTCATGTCAAGGTATCTCGGCACGATTACCGCGACAACATCGCTGAACTCCTTGAGTATTTTCTGCACGGTCTCCGCAACCTGCTCCTCTTCCCGCGGGGAGACAGAGCCGAATACCACGATTCTCCTGTCCTGGCCTATCCCGAGCTTCTCCCTCACCTGCTGCGGATTGAAATTCCTGCCTGTCTCGCAGGCGAGGTCAAACTTCATGCTGCCGGACACCCTTACGTTTTCTCTCGCCGCTCCCAGGTATATCAATCTCTCCGCCTCCTCCTGGGTTCTCATCGTTACTGCCGTAAAAAGAGGCAGGAATTTCCTTGTGAAAAAGCGTATTTTTCGGTACCCGGGGAAAGAGGAGGGTGAGATGCGGCCGTTCAGCAGGAGAACAGGTATCCCCTGTTCGCCGGCTATTCTCAGGAGGTTCGGCCAGAGTTCCGTCTCAATAATCACTATAAGTTTCGGGTTTATTTTTCTGATGGCCCGTCTCATCACAGGGTAGAAATCCAGAGGAAAAAACAGGCGGGTGATGGACGGGATTTTTTTCTCCGCGACGCGCTGGCCTGTTTTTGTTGAAAGCGTGACAACTATATTTTCATTTCCCTGTTTCTGCAGTCTGTCTATGAGCGGGGTTACGGAAAGGAATTCTCCTATTGATACCGTGTGAAACCATATATTCTTCTGTTTCCACAGTTTCTCGCAGGTAGCGTCATCATATATGGCAAATCTCTCCTTCCATTTGCCGGGGAACTTCCTGTCAGGCCGGATATCCCGCCAGATGAAAGGCAGGGCTGCTGCCAGGACAAGAAGGAAGAACGCGTTATAGAGAATCAGATAGATACCCATCCCATATATTAAAAGCCGCCTCCCCTCAAAAGTCAAG
>CAYOFY010000024.1:16086-19277 GCA_964403465.1 uncultured bacterium | reverse complement strand
CATTCGTAATGCGCGGGTCGACGGTTCGAGTCCGTCCATGGGCTCATTCAATCTTAATCGGTTTGTCAAAGGGAGGATTCATGCGACGCGTATTCTTTGCTGTTGTGTTGCTCTTTCTGTCTTTCAATGCTTTTACGGACGACCGTATCGTTCAGAATTTTGACGCCGGGTGGCTGCAATTTGATTCGGCAGTTGATAAACCGTGGCTTCAGGGTTATGTAAAGAATGGCTGGCTTGGCGACCGGCCTCCCTATCTGATGCCCAACATATCTTTCCAGATGGGGCCTGCCCGCATTTACCGACGGGAAGGAACCCCGGGCAAAGAAGTCATCTCCGGTAAATACGCCCTCGGCATGGTTACGGGCAACTCCGCGGTAAATGTCCTTTCAAACTGCGGCGCCACCTTCACCCCGCGGCGGGCAAGGTCTCAGGTATCGGCATGGATGAAGGGCAAGGGGAAGGTTCGTTTCCGCATCTACGCGTACAACAGTGAAAAACGAGCTATTGACATACCCTTCATCGGCACATTTGAAGTAACTCCCGAATGGAAGCTATATAAGGCGCTCTACGAGCCCAATAAACTGGATATCAAGGAGTGGGGAGTGGTTCTGGAAATCGCAGCCAATTCCGAGGTTGACATTGATGATATCGCCATCAGCGGGATTTCCGGCAAAGAAATAGTCATGCCTGCCAACGCCCCGAAAGCGGTGACGGATTTTGAAAAGGTGGCCGTGGCATTTCCGGCAGGGGCCGCAATCAATATTGACGGACGTCTTGACGAGGCGGCATGGGAGAAAGCGGAATGGAATTCCGGTTTTTTGAGGCACAAAGACCAGGCGAATCTCACTCCGGCCCAGGCGCAATTTGCCTTCCTGTTTGATGATACAAATATTTATTTCGGTTTTATCTCCGCGGAGAGCGGAATGGACGCGGGTAAACTTAAACCGACCGCCCCGGGCGGATGGCCTGATGGACAACCGGTGGAAATATTCCTTGACCCTGGCGCAACAAGGGATACCTACTATCAGTTTGCCGCCAATATTATTGGAGGGACCTACGAAGGAATCAGGATGGACGCGACCTGGGACTGCAACTGGAAAGCCGCAGGGTTCAGTGATGGGAACCAGTGGGTACTGGAGGCCGCCATTCCTTTCGCTGCTTTCGGCAGAACCAAGCCTGTGTCAGGGGAACTGTGGGCTATAAATGTCTGCCGGAACGGACCGTTCATGGGTCCATGGGCGCCCGTGGGTCCCGCATACCACAACCCTGCAGGTTTCGGCTTGCTCACTTTCGGAACCTATGAAGAATGGTGGAATGCGGGATTTCTCCCCTCAGCAGAAAAACAGGTCGGGCAATTACGCGGTATTCCGGGGATTGATGCCGATGCTTCCCTGTCCAGACAGGTAAAAATTGCGGAGGAACTACTGAAGGCGCTTCAGGCCAGAGCGGGGACGGCCGAAACAAAGACGATGGACCGCACCGGATTCATGGAACTTTTTCATGGTGCGGACCAGGTTCGTGTCCGGCTGGAAAATGCCATAAAGGAATGGCGTTGGGTTGAATCTATAAATCGTCCTGACAAAACGTAAATTCAGTCTTGGCAATTAAAAAAGAACAAGGGAGAAAACAATGGAAGGAAGACGAGAGGAATGCAGAAATCTCTTGGGAAGAATAACTTTAAAGTTTCTGTTTCTTGTTGGCCTGGGCTTGTTCATGAGAACCTCATTACTGCAGGCGGCAGAGCCGCCACTGTATGATGGCAATCAACCCTATGACCAGTTTTCTCTGCAGGTGGTGACGCCCCATACCTCCTGGGCGAATCCTTCGGTCACAGGTAAATTGAACGCTCTTGTTATTGCTCCATGCTGGCAGTTCCGGGATACGGTTGAACTGGCTCAGCGGTTGGAATTGAACGTGACGCCTCTCATGGTATCACTGAACACTGCCTACTACGGTGTGGGAGAATCCATGTCGGACATTGACGGTGACCTGGATGACCTGGCACAGCTGCGCCTTTCGGATGCCATGCAATACCAGGTCATAGTGATTGGAAAGGTTCTCTGGAGTGTTTTGCCGGCAAATGTCCGCGAGGCGGTACTCAAAAAAGTTACTCAGGGGACAGGACTTGTTTATGTTTCACCGGCCGGTGAAGACGATGCCCTCAAAGCGGCTTTTACTGACCGACAGTCTTCGGTTGAATCAGTTCTGCTGGACGGTATTCCTGTATCAATGATGCCCTTATCGTTGAAACCTGTACCGCCCTATGTGCCTGGAATAGGGCCGTTTGAACTGCGTCTGAGCCAGTACGGGCAGGGGCGTGTTGCACTCGTGGATTATAAGGACCTGACAGAGAAAACGTCAAGATGGGGAGCATCTTACTGGGCAACACCGTTCCAGCTGGTCGGAGATGCAAGCCCATGGTACGACTACTACTATGCGATACTGGCCCGCTCAATCCTCTGGGCTTCCCGCCGGGAACTGCCGGTAAAGGTTGCGCCGGTTATTGCCCAGGGTGCGGAAATAGAGCGTTCCGATTTGAAGACGGGACCGGTTGCATTTAATATGGCGGCAATTCCGGAATTCCAGGATTCTGCAGTATTGTCATGGTCTCTCAGAGACGAGAAGAACCGCAAGGTTTTTGAAAAGGAAGTCACGGAAAAACTTGGCGCAGAAAAAACATATTCAATCCCGCTTCCTGTTCTACCGACAGGTTTGTATGTCCTGGATCTCATAGTGAAAGTGGACGGTAAAACTGCGGGATGGGGTTCGGCTGGATTCAGGGTCAAGGTGCAGGAGTCTATCAAGGAAGTAAAGATGTCCAAATATTCCTGGAAAAGAAACGAGCCCGCCACGGGGGAGGTTGTTCTGAATGGAGAGTTACCGCAGGGATGCCGGCTTGACGTGGAGGTCAGGGATAGGCTGGGACGCCTGGTTACTGTTGTTTCTCCGACAATCAAGGATATGTCTGCTAACTTTTCAGTAACCGTTCCAGAGCCTATCGGCTGCATATTTGATGTGACGGCAGTGTTGAGCGACAGCTCGGGAAAGATTGAAGAGAAGGAGACTTTCTTCGGTATCCCTGACTCGCGGGTTGAGAATTTCATGTTTTCCAACTGGGGAGGGGCTTCAATGTCCCCTCAGGCGCGGTATGCCACGGAACAGATGAAAAAGATAGGAGGATTCACCGGGTT
>CAYOFY010000024.1:0-15986 GCA_964403465.1 uncultured bacterium | reverse complement strand
AACCAACGAGGAGGGAGGGGTTCCTCCGGGCGAGTCATGCTTCTGTCCGTTCTGCCTGAAGGCGTTCAGCGAATACGCGCAAAAGAAATATAAAACATTAGACGCCGCAAACAGGGTGTGGGGAACCGCTTACAATACATGGGATGATGTACGGGGTGGAACCATAGAAAACGCCCTTGAGACGAACCGTTTTGAACGGTGGCTGGATATGAGGTACTGCATGCTGGAGTCTTACAACCGCTGGCAGATGGCCTGTATTGAAGCGGTCCATTCCCTGGATAAGGACGCCAGGGTTGGTCCTGACGTGGTTGTTGAGGTCGGAAGGAGTTTTGATATTCCCGTGATGACTCAATACTGGGGAAATCTGGGACATGATATTGACTACATGGATGCTGTCCGCCGCAGTTTTATGAGCAAAAACTCCACTTCTGAACTGGAATCAGGGAACCTGCCTATGGAGGAGAATTTCCACCGTTACTGGCCCTGGCATACGTTGCTGCAGGGCATGACCAATATTTTCTGGTATCCGTGCTATTACAGCTCAGGATTGGGAGGAATAGCGACGCTGTTTCCGGATATGCGGCCGTTCGCCTGCTACAGGCAAACGGGAGAAGAGGTCCGTGAGATTCAACAAAGCGTAGGACCGATGATAATTCAGGGCGACATCGTGCTTTCCCCTGTTGCGGTCTACTGGTCGACGCTGAGCTATTTTATTGACCTGGTGTATCACCCGCAGACAAGGTGGCTGGATTCTCTGAAGGATATGTATCATGCGGTTGCGGATTCAGGATTCGTCTACAGGTATATAGGGCCGCCGCAGATTGAAAAAGGGGCGCTGAAGGATATCAAGGTGCTCATGCTTCCCTACACGCAGGCAATGACTGATGGCGAAGTGCAGGCAATCCGCACATTTGTCAGGGATGGCGGATTCCTTGTGGCGGATTTCCCTCCTGCCGTTTTTGACGGCAACGGCACGAAACTCGCGACCAGTCAGCTTGCCGATGTATTCGGGGATTTCAAGGAGATGGAGGTCAAGAATTTTGGCAAGGGGCATGCCATTATCATTGGTGCTTCGTTGAAAGGATATACCGGACGCCGCGGGACGGGCGATGCCGGTGACCGCCGCGGATTGACACGGATGATTGAGCAATATGCGGGAACACGTCCATGGTGCCGGGTGGAGGATAAGAATGGACTTGACCGGGGTGATACTGAAATCACTCTGTTCAGGAATGGGGACACGTATCTGCTGGGGTTGCTCCGTGACCCGGGTATTCGGTCGGAAATTGCCGGCGCCGGCGGCCAGTGGACCGTTCAACGTGGAGCCAGCTCAGGTGGAGGGCTGGAATCTTCAGAGACCAGTGTCCTTCTACCGCAGAGCTATCATATCTATGACGTAAGACGGCATGATTACCTTGGATTTGCCGACCAGTTTAAGACAGGTCTTGTGAAAGCCCGTGCCAAGGTTTTTGCGTTCCTGCCATGCAAAATTGCAGGTCTGAACCTTTCACTATCTTCCGAAAGGATGAAACAGGGGGATGTGCTCAAAATCAGGGTTCAGGTAAAACCAGCTGAGGCAAAGAACTGCGGTCTCGGGGTAAGGCTTACCATAACAGGTCCTGACGGCGAGGAAGTTGAAGAATATGGCCGTACCCTGGTGATAAAGGGCGGACAGATTGAGACAGCCATTGCCCTTGCTCTGGACGAACCTGAAGGTGCATACGAAGTAAAGGCAACCGAGGTTGTTTCGGGATTACAGGGCCAGGTGAAATATACCGTTACGAAGAGGTAGAGAAGCTATATGACTCTGTTCGCCTCTTCTGAGCGTTTATCCGGTTTATTTTATTGCCTCTCTATGTACTGGCAGTATTCTTTCACGGTCATCATCATATAACTGTCGTTTTTAAGAAGACCTACCAGTCTGTCCAGTTGTTCAACTGCGTATGTGCCGGTTCCCTTGTACAGGAATTCCTTGAGATGAAAAGCACCTTCGTCCAGTTCCAGTACCGGAGGAATTTCAATCATCTCCCAGGGATGTATTGCAAATGAAAAAACAGGTTCCCTGACATGGGACATCGGGCCGTTAAGCATCCTGTCCATCTTGAACTTAACTTCTTCCGCACCTGCGATCCGTAAGACTGAGAAGATATCCCTGTCGCGCAACAGGGGGTCGCGTGATTCAACAGTCAGGTCAGCAAATACCGGGATTTCAAGCACAGGCAAATCCCCTTTTTTTGTCCAGTCTGATGATGAAGGATGATAGGGTTCAAGTTGTTCCCCGAAGTAGTAGAGCGGATAGGAGGAATCACTCTGGTAATGAAGGTCAACCAGGGCTGTAAGCAGTTCCGTGCTTGACTGATACCTGGGGGAACGAAAGGAAACAGGCCTATGCCCGCTCAAATCCTCAAGAACCTTTGTTGCCTTTAGAATCCTTCCCGTTATTTCGTCGGGGAAGATGGGAAGCCCGCCCACTGCTTCAAAAGCCCCTTTGCCAAAACTCTCGTGCTGGTAACCGTGACAACCAACTTCAAAGTCTGCATCCGTCACTTTCATGACAGCTTCAGGGACGGCAATTGCGGCCATGGCAGTGAAAAAGAACGTGGCTCTGGCCTGGTGGTGTTGCAATATATTGATGATTGCAGGAGTGGCTTCCGAAACACCGCGGAAGGTAGTTGTGTAACTTCCCACATCCGATTCCATATCAAACCCGAAAAGGACTATTTTTTTTCTTTTCATGGTATCTCCAATATCTCTTGTGTGTTACAATTAAAAATACCACAGGGCATTGCAGTACGGGATAAGGCTCTATCTGTATCTGAATGAACCGAGATACGTCCCTGCTTCATTTTTTGAAAGATACCCGCAGGCGCGTGGACGTCATGCTTTCCAGAAGGGCTATTACGGAATGTGCACTTCTGATAAGGATGTAAGAGACTGGCTTTCTGAAAGCATGTATTTCTTATTTTCGCGCGTTCCTGAACTTGGTGGCGTGATACTTATTACGGCTTCAGAGTATGAAACCAATTGCTATTCCCATATCCCCACGTATGATTTCCAGGCGGAAGGACTGGCTGTGGGGGATGACAGGTATTTTGGATTGAAACACGAAGATACAATGTGTCCGCGGTGCGCAGAAAGAGGTCCGGGACAGGTTCTTTCCGACATGGCAAATATAGCTGATTCGGCCAGACGCGATGCGGGTTCAAAGGCCGACGTTGTTCAGTGGTTGTGGGGGTGGGACTATATTATGCCTCCTGTCAATGTCAGGAAAACTATTAAAAAACTGCCCCCTGACGTGAAAATCATGGTGGACTGGCAGAAGAGGACGCAATTCAATCTTTTCGGACGGCCCGGGATGGTGGATGAATATACAATGGCCTATACCGAACCTTCAGATTACGCCGCGGAGATAGTATCGACCTGCAGGAGTTTGAACAGGAAATTACTTGCAAAATGCGCCATTGTTACGACTGCCGAGATGAATGCACTTCCTTATCTGCCGGCGCTGGATAATGTTGAAAAACTGGTAAGAAAGCTTCGTAGATGCGGTGTGGAAGGACTACTGGGATGCTGGGTATTCGGCTCGTATCCGGCACGGAACATGGAATTGCTCACGGTCTCCATTGAAGACCTGTCAAAAAAATATTACGGCAGAGGATACAGACATGCTCTGTCCGCATGGCAATCGTTCTCCAGGGGGATGAAATTCTTTCCCACCGTACAGTCGGTTCTGTACTACAGCGCACTCAGCTGCGCACCGGGTATGAAGTTGAACATGAAGCCAGAACCGTGGCGTTCAGGAATGAACCTCATGCCGCCAGAGGATATGGAGAAAGTTTCGGGGACACTGGGGGCCGAAGTGATGATAAGGAGTTTCCGGAAGACAGCCGGATATTTTTCCAACGGACTGAAATCTCTAAAGACGGCGATTGGCATGGCTCCTGGGAAATACAGCGATGAAAACATGAGGGATTACGGAATATCCAGGGCCTGTATGATTCATCTGAAGTCAGTGGCAAACTATTCCGAATTCATTCTCCTGAGAAATAAGCTGCTGGCGCACCCCGGTGATGTCAATCTGCGAAAGTCTCTGGTGAAGATACTGAAAGATGAGGAGAAGAACAGTCGCGCCATGCTTGTTCTCATGCTGAAGGATTCGCGCATTGGATATGAGGGCACCACTGGATATTTCTACACGGCCGGAGAAATTGTGGAAAAGATAGAGATGATTAAGGAAGTACTCAAGGAGGTCAGAAAACATACACAGGAGGCAACATGTATATAAAAATACCGAAAGCCGAGTATGAAGAAAGAAGCAGGCGGGTACTGAAGCTGATGGAGGAAAAAGACCTGGACGGTCTGGTTGTATATTTCAACGAGTATTACAGGGAGAACGGACGATATCTTTCAAATTACTGGCCGCAGGTGGAATCCGGGGCCGTAATCATGGTGCGTTCGGGCAGGAAGATACTTGCTGGCGGACCTGAAGGGCAACCCTATGCAAGGGAGATGTCCGTAATTCCGGACATAAGAAATGTTCCGGAATTCATGGTTGAGGGTGAAGAGTATCCGGGTGCCAGGATAGAGACCTTGAAGGAAATCTTCAACGAGATTTCAGGGGGCAGGTTCAGAAATGTTGGAATTGTCGGCTATACAGAAATGCCAGTATCAGTATATCATTGTATGGAAAAAGACCTGTTGGGGAAAAAGATAGTCAATGTCACGCGGGATTTTGAGAAACTGCGGCATGTGAAAAGTCCTCTAGAGCTTGAATTACTTGCTGAATGTGCACGCATAGCGGATAAAGGCATGGCAGCGCTGCTCGGTGCCATAGAGGCGGGGCAGCCGGAATATATTGCTGCGGCGGCCGCGGACTGCGCTATCAGGAATGCGGGTGCTGAGGGTTACGGCTGGTCTACAATGCTGATGGCTGGTGAGAGGGCGGCTTCAGTGCTCGGCAGGGCCACGGACAGGCTTTTTCGGAAAGGAGAACTTGTTATGTGCAGCGTGAGTCCCCTGTACCAGGGCTATGCCGGCGCATTAGGACGGATGGCGGTGGTTGGCGGCAGGTTCTCGGCAGAGCAGAAGGAGGCGATGGATGTGATGCTGGGGGCTTACGAGCGGGCAATAGACAAACTCGGACCGGGAGTCAGGGGGAAAGACGTGGACCTGGCGGCGCGTAATTATCTGAAAAAATACGGTTTCGGAAAGTACATGCTTTACGGCGGTGCACATTCTATCGGACTCAGGGAATTTGAACAGCCGTTTTTCGGCCCGAACTCAGAGTATGCAATTCAGCCGGGCATGGTTGTGGCCATAGATATTCATGCCTACGGGCACCCGGAGTTCCCCGGTCTCAGACTGGAAGAAGTCTTTGCTGTCACCGAAGACGGAAAACGCCAGTTATCCAGCTGTCCCAGATTATCATAAATCAGAAACCCGTAACATGTATGCAACAATAACAGAAGATGGCGCGGCGATTCTGCCGAGCATGCTGCCGGAAGGCGCTACTTAAAGACCTCCTTCAGAAGTTCTGTCACACGGGCAGCGGGATTCCTGCGGATATTGCGCTCTTCGTCTGCCAGAACGTGGAAGAGCCCGTCAAGCGCTTTTGTTGCAACATACCTGTTGACATCAAGAAGAGGGAGTTTGTCCGCGAAGGGAATTTTCTGGCAGGCCCGAACGACTGCCTTGTATTTTGCCGTCACACTGTAGTTGGCAAGTTCCCTGTCCACAATCGGGGTGAACGTAACCAGCAGCGCATCGTATGTTTTCAGCCTGAAGAAATCGGTTATTGCAGTATCGCCGCCTGCAAGTAGCTTCCGCACATCTTCAAAGGTTATGTTATTTACTGCGCCCAGGAAAATACTTCTGGCATAGGGCGCGGCTTTTTCCGCCGCCCTGTTCATGCTCAACACGAATGAATCCACGTAGTTGCCGGCGCCGAGCAGACGCAGGGGCTTTTCAATTCCGGCAATATTTTCAGGCAGCAAAATCTTGATTGCCTTATTTGCAAAATAACCGTCAATCCTGCCTGTCAGTTTCACGGTATTTTCAGTGCCTATAGAAAGCGCCTCCTTGAAGCCGGCGATTATTCTGTCTTCGGACAGCGATGTCCTAGGCGTCAATCCGAGGCGTTTCAGCAGACTGTCAATGAAACCCGCCTCAGCCCGCGAGGCGGCGCAGGTCAGCAAAATTGCCAGGATAACCATCTTCAGACGACGGGACATCAAATCCTTCCTCCGTGATGATAGCGACTGTTCTTCAAAATGGACATCCTCCTTTTTTTATTATAACATCTCTATATGAAGGCGTACAGAATTCCTGGAATGAGGCGCAGAGGGAGGATTTATGGATGAAATATTGATAGGTAAAGGCGAGAAGAAGGTCAATCTGCTTGCGAGATATGGAAATCGTCATGGTTTGATTGCGGGTGCCACGGGTACCGGGAAGACTGTTTCTTTGATGGTCCTTGCTGAAGGATTTTCGCGGCTGGGCGTACCGGTATTCATGACCGATGTGAAAGGAGACGTTGCAGGGCTTTCCATGGCAGGCGCTCCCAATGAAAAGATACAACAACGGGTTGCCCAGATCGGCATAGAAGACTATGTGAACGAGGGAAATCCCGTATTGTTCTGGGACATATACGGCAGGGCCGGCCATCCGGTACGCACGACCATCAGCGAGATTGGACCTGTCCTGCTCGGCCGGATACTGGAACTCAATGACATCCAGGTTGGAACGCTGGAGATATCTTTCAAACTGGCGGATGACCAGGGATTACTGTTGCTTGATATGGACGATCTGCGTTCGCTCCTTAATTTCATCGCGGATAACCGCGAGGAGGTTTCAAAGGAATACGGTCTTGTAAGCACGCAATCAATTGCGGCAATTCAGCGGGCCCTGCTGACGCTGGAAAGAGAGGGAGGAACATCCTTTTTCGGAGAGCCGGCACTTGAGCTCAATGACATGCTTCGTACCGACCTCAGCGGACGCGGTATTATCAATATCGTGGCGGCTGACCAGCTTATATTGAAACCGAGGTTATATTCAAGTTTCATTCTGTGGCTGCTGTCAGAGTTGTTTCAGAACCTTCCCGAGGTGGGCGATCCTGAAAGGCCCAGGCAGGTTTTCTTCTTTGATGAGGCACACCTGCTGTTTGATGATGCGCCGCCCATGCTGCGCCAGCGTGTTGAACAGGTGGTACGGCTCATCCGCTCAAAGGGAGTAGGCGTCTATTTCTGCTCACAGTTCCCTGATGATGTTCCCAACGAGATACTGGGTCAGCTTGGAAACCGTATCCAGCACGCACTCCGTGCCTATACGCCGCGCGACCTGAAGGCGGTGAAGACCGCAGCGGAAACCTTTGTGGCAAATCCAAAGATTGACGTGGCCGAAGTCATATCACAGCTTGGCGTCGGGGAGGCGCTTGTATCCACCCTGCAGGATAAGGGTATTCCCATGCCGGTTGAACGTGCTATCATATGCCCCCCGCGCTGCAGGATGGGAGCGATCACTCCGGAAGAGCGCAATTCAGTGCGCGCGAGGAGTCCAATAAGCGGTAAATACGATACGACATTGAACAGGGACTCAGCCTATGAAATTCTCAGCCGACGGGCAGCGGAAAAGCAACTTCCCGGACAGATGGTGCCCCAGGGAGAAACTGAAAAACCGGCAGGGCGCGGGATGGTGGGCGATTTACTGTGGGGCACGAAACGGCGACAGGGGATGGTTGAAGCACTTGCAAAACAGACCGCCCGTACGGTGGGTAGTGAGATAGGACGAAAGATTGTCAGGGGAATACTGGGCGGCATGCTGGGCGGAACGAACCGCCGCTGAATTGGCTTTTCAGTCCCGGCCGTTCATAAGCATGCCAAGAACCTTCCTTATCGCCGTGCAATGGTCTCCGTCCCAGTAAACCTTTTTGCAGCAGGGGCATTGCCTGAACCTGTCCTTGTGGAGGTGCACATACTCGGGTACAAGACCGATCACTTCTGCTTTTTTCCTTGTTTCCAGCGGAAGGTTGCACAGCGAACACAGCGTGAAAAACTTTCCCGGGTCAGGTTTCAGGAGAAGTTTGCGCTTTATCTCCGCAAGTTGAGCGGCAGTGCCCGTGCTTCCAACGAAAATTGAAATGTCGGTATTCTCCCTGAACAGCCTCCTGTCGCAGGTCAGAAGAACTCTCCCTTCTCCGCGTGCTGCCCGCAGCAGTTCAGTCTTCATGTGCGTGTTGAAATAGAGTGTGTCAAATCCCATGAGTCTGAGCCATCTTGCGACGTTACCAAGCATGCCGTCCACAACAAAGGTCATAATGCATCACCTTCCCGGAAATCCGCGATAGAGACCGGCAGAATGTGCCATTTGCATGACCTCTTCCAGTTCATTTTCTGTTGGCCTTCTGTTGATCTCACGGTATCTGCCAGCCTTTCCGCAGGGTCTGTATTGCCCCATTATGTTCACATAACTGTTCTTCGAAATGCCCGCAATGAATTTTAGAACCTTTTCCGAACCAGCCAGTCTATTGGGCAGAACAAGATGTCTGAACAAAATTCCTTTTCGGGCTATGCCTTCCGGATCGATTTGCAGGTCGCCGACCTGCCGGTACATTTCAATCACGGATTCAGTGCACCTTTCAAAATAATCAGGTGCAGAGGAATACTTCTTTGCAGGTTCCGCATCGCCGTACTTGATGTCAGGCATGTAGATATCCACTATTCCGTCAAGTAATCTTATTACCTGCACGTTTTCGTATCCTCCGCAGTTCCAGATGACAGGTATGCTTAATCCTTCCTCAATCGCATAACGCAGGGATTCTATTATCTGCGGGGTGAAGTGCGACGGGGTGACAAAATTTATGTTGTGACATCCCGCTCTCTGCAATTCCAGAATTACGCGGGAAAGTGCATGGGGTGTCATCTGGCTGCCGGTACCAAGGTGGCTTATCTCGTAGTTCTGACAGTACAGGCAGAGCAGGTTGCAACCGGCCAGGAAAATGGTACCTGAACCGTGCCTGCCCACCAGTTCAGACTCCTCCCCGAAGTGTGCCCCATAACTTGAGACCATCATCTGGGCTCCGGACCTGCACACACCTTTTCCCCCCGCGTTTCTATCAACTCTGCACTTTCTTGCGCAGAGTTCACACGCCTTAAGTATTTCATAAAGGCGTTCAATGCGTCTGTCTATCAATTGTGTCCTGTCCAGCATTTGATTTCCGGGAGTCAAAATAATCGTCAACAATGCTTCTCTTTATTTTTGCAAGGACAAAATCCGGCAAAAAGTTGGGGGTGAGATTACCCTCCAGGGCAAGGAGGGTGGAGGTGGTTATCATGGCATATTTTTTCAAAAGAAGGTCTGCAGCCGTGTCTGGCGGGATACCCTTATCAATGAATCTATTTATATCCCTGCCGACATTTATGCTTTCTTCTTCAAATGAATAACCGAGCTGGTGTTTTTCAAATCTGTAAAGCGACTCAAGGTGTTCCTGCGTTATCCCGAAACTCCCGCATCTTTTTTTCCTCTTTATGAGAAAATCAATGTCCCATAGGCTCTCCTCGTAGAATGAAACGGTAATCTCGTGATAGATATGCCTCTTCATATCATCAATCTTCCAGTTCCTTTTTTCTATTTCCAGAAGCAGCGCATTACGAATCTGCTGCAAAATTATTTGCTTCTTTGCGATAAGCAGTGTTTTTGATTTGATGAGATAAAGAAGAAAAATTTCTTCAAACCTATCCCTGGTATTCATTTGAGACACCTGGAATCAGAATCCTATAAAACGGGATTCCATTTCCCTTGAAAGGATATACAGTTTCACGTCTCTTTTGCTCGCCATTACTGTTATCGTGAAATCCAGTATTGCCCTGACGCTCTTCCTTTCCCATACGACCGTATGCGTGCTTCCTGTTTTTATTGTAACCGTAGGGCTTCCGAGCCATAAGATAAGCGCTTTCTCCAGTTCATCACGGTTGGTATTGCCGAGGGATTCCACCACGGCCCCGTAGAACCTGTCCTTCCAGAAAAGATATATTATCTCGTCGGCCACAGCATAACCTATCCTCGGGCTGTCCTTTTCATTCACATACGCGTTGCCTTTCCACTCCTTGAGGAAGTAGAAGATATACTGTCTGGCGGACTTTTCAAAAATATCGGGGTACTCGGAAAAATCAAGGGAACCGATACTTTTCATATTTTGCGTGTCGGATATCTTCTGTCCCCATGATATACCCCTGAAGCCCTGCGGATCCGGAGTTATGATCTCCTCCGCACTCGTCCTGTCCTGCGGGAGGCATGGAATGGATGACAGCAGGAAAAACGTAACAGCTATGAATACCGTCTTTTTCATTTTTCTACCCCCTTTATAAATTGTTTTTCATCCCTGTGGTAAAATAAGCGAGCGGGCAGAAAAATATTAGCATAAAACAGTAAAGGCATGCAATGAGAACAGGCGCGCATATATGGATAGGAGAGGGGCTTGAACAGGCAGTTGAGGTTGCGAAAGAGCTGGGCTGTGACTGTTTTCAGATTTTCCTTCAGAACCCGAGGTCATGGAAGAGGAGAAAGCGCTCCGACGAGGAACTGCGCGGATTCAGGGAAAGCGTAATAAGGAATAACATCATGCCCGTTGTGGTTCACATGCCGTATCTTCTCAATCTTGCCTCGCCCGACAGAAGAATTTCGGCCATGTCCCGGGCACTTTTTGAGAAGGAGATGGATGAAGCGCAAAGCATCGGAGCCGATTACTATGTCCTGCACCCCGGAAGTCATATGGGGACGGGGCTGGACGCGGGAGTAAAAAATCTTGCAGAAAACCTGAAGTCTTTTGTGGGGATTTCTCCCGGGATACTGCTTGAAAATACAGCCGGCCAGGGAAATACCATAGGAGGAAGGTGGGAAGATTTCGCATACCTATTTGAAAGGTTTGGCGGGGATGTTGGGATCTGTCTTGATACCGCCCATGCATTTGAGGCCGGGTATGACATAAGGGAAAAAGAGGGTCTTTACGATATGCTTGATACAATTGACAGAAAACTCGGTTCGTCCCGTATCCTGGTCGTGCATGCAAATGATTCCGCATCAAAACTCGGCTCCAGACTGGACAGGCACCAGCATATATCAAGGGGATATCTCGGAAAAACCGCATTTGATTTACTCGTAAGAGACGAATACTGCGGCAACCTTCCCTTTATCATAGAAACACCCAAGTCGGATGCGAATGCCGATAGAAGAAACCTGAGGATCTTGAAAGAAATCGGGGAGAAATATGGCAAGATATGACCAGCTTCTTACCCCGGTACTTCCTCCAGAAGGACCTGGAACGGGAGCGTCAGGGTATCCTGCCAGAGGGGAGAGTTATAAAAAACATGCAAATCAGTATCTTCCGTATCTCCTTGCCGCATGATACAGGGTGATAACGTTTTCAACGGGGGTATTGTCCTGGATTGAATGAGTGGGCGCCATGCAATAGCCGCCGGGCATCATGATCTCGAGGGTTGACCGCAGATTATCAATAACATCCTGTTCTGTACCGTAAGCCAGGGGTCCTGCCGTTGATATGCAGCCGTGAAATGCCAGCCTGTCTCCGAAGCGCTTCTTTAAGTACGAAGGGCTCATGTCCTTTGCCTCGGGTTGCAGGGTGTCCATGACGTTTACGCCCATCTCTATGTAATCTTCATATGCCCAGCTGCTTGAGCCGCATGTGTGCATCATGACAGGCAGGTTGCAGGACTTTGGAAGCTCTATGAATTTCTTGTGGCGCGGCTTGATGTGTTTCTTGAATATGTGCGTGCCTATGAGGGGAGAATTCTGTGAACCGAGGTCTTCCCCTATCCAGAGAAAATCAATCATCCCGTATGCCTTTTCAAGGGCCCTGCGCGTCACTTCGTACTGTATGGACATGAATCTGTCAATAAGAAGAAGGCCTGCGGGGTCATCGGTTGCCAGGTCCACGAATACCTGTTCCATGCCCCTGAAGAATCCCGCCGTGTTCATAATGCAGGCAAGCCCCGCTCCACCCAGGTAAACGGCATGCGGGCTATGGCGCTTGCAGTTCTCGACAACGATGTCGTAGTCGTAGTTATCCGGCGAGGGCATCGGCCATTCGGCAACACGCTGCTCATCCGCATCCCTGAGCGGAAAATCGCAGTAGTCCCAGTATCCGCCGTCATGATGTTCCACCCATCGAGTCCGGATTCCGTATTCCGGGTCAACCTGTCTCCCGGGCACTTCCTTATGAAGGCGAATTCCATTATAGACAGGAAATACTCCGCGGAAATCAACTCCGAGATTCCTCAATAATCCTTCCATGTCATCCGGATTGAGTTTGAAATAGTCGGTCAGACGTTCCTTGATTTTCTCGTTGACCCCCGCAAATCCGATTGGTACGCGGTCAGGCTGGCTGCGGGCAAAAGCTGTAAGTACCCTTTCCCTGGAATCCATCTTTATATTTTACACTATCTGATGTAAACTAGATAATAAACTATTTTCCACATGCAAAGTTAATAAATCGCATTCCTGATGATGAGGGAAGTGTGAAACGGATATGGCAAAACCGAATATTGTTGTTAGCAGGTGCTTTGTTGAGGCTGTCAGGTATAACGGTGCAAGGATATCGAGCGCTTTCGTGGATAAACTGCGAGACTTTGCAAATTTTATAACAGTATGTCCCGAAGTGGATATCGGACTCGGCGCTCCGCGTCTGCCAGTCAGGCTGGTGCAATTGCAGGACAGGCTTCACATGTTGCAACAACGGACGGAGAGGGACATAACGGACAGGATATGTGTGCTTGCCAAAAGAAACGAAATTTTCAAAAAGATATTCTCGAAAAGACAGCTGTGCAATCTGGGAAAACTGGGGGAAGTTGAATTCTGGGACAGCGGGTCTGACGTGAAAAGATTCCTGACAGGAGCTAACATAATCATAACGAGCTGGGGGTCACCCAGGGTTGAAGAATCCGTCCTTGAAACTTCGCAGGAGTTGAGGTTCATTTTTCATGCCGCAGGCAGCATAAAATCAGTTGTGGATTCGGGATTGATGAAAAAAGGAGTGAGGGTGAGTTCCGCATCAAACGTGCTGGGAAGAAATGTTGCCGTAACCACGTTCGGACTCATACTCGTCGCGGTAAAGAAGATACCGTGGTGGAATGAGTTTGTAAAAGCAGGAAAGGGATGGAGAGATAATGAAACGCTCTTGCGAAATACCGAGGAAATAAGCGAGGTCAATACGGGAGTTATAAGCATGTCAATCGTAGGGAAGAACCTTGTCTCCCTGCTGAAGAACGTCACAGACAGGATTTTTGTTTATGACCCCTTCTGGAATAAGGAAGATATATCCAAACTGGGTGGGAATAAAGTTGAAAGTCTGAATGAAATAGCCGAAAAGTGTGAGGTCATAGCCCTGTGTGCGCCGCTGCTGAAGTCCACGGAGGGTATGCTTGACAGGGAATTTTTCAGGAAAATGAAGGACGGTGCCGTTTTCATTAATACTTCAAGGGGAGCCATACTTGACGAAAACGCGCTGACAGAGGAGCTCAGAAAGGAAAGGATTTTCGCCTGCCTTGACGTGACAAACCCCGAACCTCCGGTTCCTGACAGTCCTTTGAGAAATTTGAAAAATGTTCTTTTATCACCCCATATTGCCGGAGGTTGTAAATTCGGGTCTCGGGGATATAGGCAGGTTCTGCATTGAGGAGATAGAAAGATTCCTGAAAGACGAGGTTCTTCTGAACGAAATTACCGTTGAAAAACTTGATATTACCGCATGAACGAGGAGAAAAATGGGATACTTTTCAAAAATTGAAGCAGCGTGGGATACATATAAACAATGGATGGACCTGCTCAAGGAACGCGGGGGCAGCGCTGATAGGTATTCGGATAATACACTGGCGGCAATTGAGAAGTGGACCGCAGGGATAGTGAAGGAACTCAAGGGAGCATCTTTTTCAAAAAAAGAACCGGACAGTTTGGGCAAGATCAGGAAAAGAAGGCCTAACGGCCCGAGACGGCTGACCGATAGAATTGATTTCTCCCTTCTGGAAGATAGATTAAAGGGAGCCTGGATTGGAAGATGTGCCGGCTGCATCCTTGGGATACCGGTTGAAGGGATGGCTAAGGAGGCAATAAAGAATGCGTGCAGGAATTCAGGGGTTGGATACCCGGTTTCGGATTACTGGAAGATGGACCCGCAGAATTCTGCTTCCCCTCTCACTCTGCACTATAATAAAACACCGAGGAAGGATTTCCTGAGAAAAAACCTCAGATACGTCGGAGCAGATGATGACCTCGCATACACGATACTGGGTCTTTTAATACTGGAAGAATGCGGAGTTGAGTTTACCACTGCCGACGTTGCAGGGATGTGGCTCAAATACCTGCCGTTTGCATGCACTGCGGAACATGTTGCTCTTGAAAATCTGAAAAAGGGTATACCTTCTTTGAAAGCCGGTGAGTTGGGCAATCCATTCCAGGACTGGATAGGTGCTGATATAAGAAGCGACCCATGGGGATACGCGGCGGCTGGCTGGCCGGAAAAGGCCGCGGAATTCGCCTGGCGCGATGCATATCTGAGCCACCGTTCAGCCGGATTATACGGAGCGATGTTTTTCAGCGCCACCATTGCAGCGGCTTTTGCCGTCAAAAAGCCCGTTGATGCGATTGAGATTGGATTGACGGAAATTCCCCGGAACTGCCGCCTTGCGAAAACTGTGAGGATGACCCTTGAATGGTGCGAAAAAGACAGGGATTGGGAGACCACGGTTGACAGGATACTGGCTCGCTTCAAGGGTATGTCGGTTGTACATACATTGAATAATGCGGCATTAACCGTTGCGGGGATATTCTATGGCAGAGGGGATTTTGAACGAACGATTTGCCTGACTGTGATGGGAGGTCTGGACACTGATTGCACGGGTGCCACCGCGGGTTCCATCTCGGGAGCGATTCTGGGCATAAACAAAATACCCCCAAAATGGAAGAGTCCTCTGGGGAATAGGGTTGAAACATATCTTAACGGTAAAACTGTATTTTATTCAGACGCAATTGTCAGAAGATTCTTGAAGATAGCGCGGGTAATAATAACGGCCGAATAGAAAAGGAGTTAAAAATGGCAGAAGGAATTGTATGTCCCGGGGAATACTCAAAAGCAAGGATTTTCCCTGTTGATATAAAGGACGTAAAACTTGAGGGATTTCTCGGAAAACGGATGAGGATTAACAGATGCACGAGCATCCCCGCACAGTATGAACATTTCCTCAGACCGGAAGACGGAACGATAGACAATTTCAGAATTGCATCCGGTGAAAAGAGAGGGAATATTATTACGAATCGGCTGGCTACGGATTCCGACCTTTACAAGTGGATGGAAGCGGTGAGTTACGACCTGCAGAATGAGTATGATATAAAACGCGAGATACTGCTTGAAAAAATAATCTCCCTGATAGCAGGAACTCAGGAAAGTTCCGGATATGTTGATACTCGCTACAAAGGACCTTGCAGGAAAAGAAGGTTCAAGAGTCTGGCAAGTTCTCATGAACTGTACTGCGGCGGTCACCTCATACAGGCGGCAATTGCCCATTACCGGGCAACAGGGAAAGATAATTTCCTGAACATAGCCAATAGATGGGCGGATTTTATCTGCAGAAAATTCGGCAAAGGAAAGATTGAGGAAAATGACGGTCATCCTGAAGTGGAGATGGCTCTCGTTGAATTATACAGGGTAACGGGCAAAAAGAAATATCTGGTGCTTGCTGAATTTTTGATGAGTGTGCCTTACAGGGTACTGGGTGGATATTCTTTCCTGAAATTCCCCGGGGTAACAGGTCATGCGGTAAGAATGATGTATCTCTGTTCCGGAGCGGCGGATTATTACACGGAAACCGGGGATAGCAAGTATTTCAAAAAGCTGCTGTCCCTCTGGAAAGAAATGATAGAGAGCAAAGTCTATATAACCGGAGGTATCGGTTCAAGGTATGCCGGAGAGGCTTTCGGGTTGC
>CAYOFY010000023.1:0-19769 GCA_964403465.1 uncultured bacterium | reverse complement strand
GTATGGGCGATAAAATCGGGAAGATTGTACGGATGCTTGAAAGCGAATATCCCGTGGCAAAAACCGGACTGAAATTCAAAACCCCTTTCCAGCTCCTCGTGGCCACGATACTCTCCGCACAAACCACCGATGCAACGGTCAACAGGATCACACCCTCGCTTTTTGAAAAATACAGGACGGCCGGGGACTTTGCCGCAGCCCCTGTTGAGAAGATAAGAAATGCCGTCAGGTCAGTAAACTTTTGCAATAACAAGGCCGCCAACATAAAGAAACTCTCGGAGATCCTCGTGGAGAAATACGGGGGGGAGGTGCCGGACAGGATGGAGAAACTCGTTGAACTGCCCGGGGTGGCGAGGAAAACGGCGAACGTGGTTCTTTCCCAGGCGTTCGGCAGGGCGGAAGGCATCGTTGTTGACACACACGTGAAGAGACTTTCACAGAGACTCGGGTTGAGCAGGGAGAAAACGCCCGAAAAAATAGAAGAAGACCTCATGAGAATCCTGCCACGCGGGAAGTGGATTTCTTTTCCTTTTGCCCTGATATTGCACGGCCGGGCGGTGTGCACGGCAAAGAAACCCCTGTGCCCCGGATGCACGGTCAATATCCTGTGTCCGTATGGAGAGAAAACAAAATGTTGAGACATCTATCCGAAAAAACAGTCTTTCCGTTACGGAAAAACCTTGAGGCGCTGCTTCTCCTCATGCTCATTTCCGGGTGTTCCATCACCGTCGGCACAACGTCCAGGGAATCTTCAAAAACACAGGGAAACACGTACCACTACGTGAGAACGGGCGAAAATCTTTTCAGGATCTCCAAATATTACTATAATGCGGAAGCGGTCAGCGACATCAACGCCGGCGTTGCCCGCATCAAGGGTGCTAACAAGATAACCGGCGACCAGCTTTTCAAGGGACAGAAACTTCTTATCCCCTCCACCTTGAAAAAACAGCCGTCCTATCCACTGCTGCCTCCCGATAAGGCCAGAGCTGTCGCGCCTCCGGCCGGAAAACCCGCTGAAGAACCCGGGGTGTCAGAGTTGCAGCCGATACTGACAGACATGATTTTCATATGGCCTGCGGCAGGGAAAATCATCTGCGGATTCGGGGAACTTGATAACCAGGGGATGGACATACTCGTCAATCCGGGAACAGACATAGTGGCGTCTGACGACGGAAAGGTGGCATTTGCTGGCGCCACGCAGAAGTATCAGGAAACGGTTATTATCGCACACTCGGAGAGCATTTATACCGTTTACAGCCACGACCTGGAAATCAAGGCAAAACAGGGGGATACCGTGAAGAAGGGCGATGTCATCGGAAAAATCAAGAGCGGAACCACAAGGATAAGATACCTGCATTTTGAGATACGTATCAACGATATAGCAGTCAACCCTCTGGTTTACCTGCCTGTCCAGCAATAGCGTGCATAAATCATGGAAAAAGGAAACCTTGAAGCATATGCGGTGAGACCCTCTGAAACACTCGGGAGAAAGTTCCCGGAGGATGAACATCCATTCAGAAACCCTTTTCAGAGGGACCGCGACAGGATTATACACTCCACCGCATTCCGACGACTGGAATACAAGACGCAGGTTTTCATATACCACGAGGGGGATTATTACAGGAACCGGCTCACTCATACACTCGAGGTGCAGCAACTGGCAAGAACCGCCGCCAGGGTGCTTGGAGTCAACGAAGACCTGGTTGAAGCCATAGCGCTTGCACATGACCTGGGGCATACGCCTTTCGGGCACAAGGGTGAGTCCGTCCTCAACGAAATCATGAAGGAAAAGGGCTACGGCGGTTTTGAACATAACAGCCACGGACTGAAAGTCGTGGATAGGATTGAAAGAAGGACTTCGCAATTCCCGGGCATCAACCTCACATACGAGGTCCGGGAAGGGATAATCAGGCACGCCACCAGTTACGACCTGCCGGGGCGGGAAGGGATGGAAGAGTTCACCAGGTTCGCATCTCCGTCACTTGAAACGCAGATAGTGAATCTGTGCGACGAGATCGCCTATACCTGCCATGACCTTGATGACGGAATAAAATCGGAAATAATAAAGTTCAGGGATTTGAAAACCATCGCACTGTGGCAGGAGATTGAAGAAATGACGAATGAGGAAACTCCGGACGCCGGATTGAAAAGAAGGTTGATGGTCAGGAATTTCATAAATTATCTTGTGAACGACCTTGTGGAGCAGAGCCGGGAAAACATCCTGAATTCCGGGGTCATGAGCGTTGAGGATGTGCGAAGGCTGAAGACCTGCCTGGTCGCCCAGTCCGGGAACATGAAAAAGAAACACGATGCGCTGAGAACATTTCTTGAAGACAACCTGTATTTTAACTACAGGGTGATACGGATGGCTCAGAAGGCCGCAATGATCATAAAAGACCTGTTCAATGCCTATCTTGACGAACCCAAACAGCTCCCTCCGGGAACCCAGACAAGATTGAAGGACGAGCCGAAAGAGATAGTAATCTGCGATTATATTGCAGGGATGACAGACAGGTTTGCGCATACCGAACACCAGAAACTCTTTGACCCACACACACTCGTATAAAATGGATGACAAAAAACTCTGGATATGTCTCAACCTCGCCGGAGTGAACCCTTCAAGAACAAAGCCGCTTCTTGAAACCTTTGGTAGTGTTGAAAAAATCTTCAGCATCTCAACGGCAGAACTTGTTAAAGCAGGGCTAACGGAAGAAACTGCGGAGAAGGTACGGAACTGGGAATCCCTGCCATGGGAAAAAGAAAAGGATTTCTGCGAGCGCAACGGCATATCCATAGTTACAATCCTTGACAGGGAATATCCGCCGTTGCTGAAGCAGATATTTGACCCGCCTGCCATGCTTTACGTGAGAGGAGAGTTGCCGGGCGATAACAGCATCCTGTTTTCCATAGTGGGTACGCGGAATCCTTCTGTCTACGGCATGAAGATGGCCGAAAAATTTGCCATGGAGCTTTCCTACTGCGGTCTGATTATTGTCAGCGGAATGGCGAGGGGAATTGATACTGCCGCACACAACGGGGCATTGAAAGCCCGGGGCCGAACGATAGCGGTGACCGGCTGCGGCTTTGGCCACTGTTACCCTCCGGAAAATGTGAGACTTTCAAAAAGCATAGAAAAATCCGGGGCTGTAATAACGGAATTCCTGTCCGACGTCCGGCCGGAACCATTCAATTTCCCGAGAAGAAACAGGATCGTTTCCGGTCTGTCCAGGGGCGTTCTCGTCGTTGAGGCCGGGCAGAAGAGCGGCGCCCTCATAACGGCACACCTCGCCCTTGACCAGGGGAGGGAGGTTTTCGCGCTTCCAGGGAGGGTTGATGATCTGACGTCCAGGGGGACAAACCAGCTTTTGAAAGAAGGCGCCGCACTCGTTGAAACCGCCGAGGAGATTGTGGCCGGACTGAACCTGGAGGTGAAAAAAGCCGCCCCGCAGAAGGGAGCAACTTCAGTCCCCCTGTCTTCCGACGAAAAAACCGTGCTTGAAAATATCATGAGCCGCAGGGAGATGAACATTGAGGAGCTCATTGCAGGGACAGCCATGGAGCAGGCGAAACTGTTCCAGGTCCTTCTCTCTCTTTCCATGAAGAACCTGATAAAGGAACTCCCGGGCAAGATATACACCCCCGTATAGTTCCGGTGCACCACCTGTCGGCTTTCTTCAGACGGGACACTTGCCCGCCCCGGCGAGGCGGTCTGCGTTCGGCTTCTTTCGTCGCTCTTCACGATACCAAACATCGTGAATCCGTGCCCGCTCCTCCTTCAGACGCCCGCTTCAGAAACCGCCCGGCGTCGCACCGGAATAAAAATTTTGTGAGCCGTGTTTCTCTCTGTTGACATCTGGCCCCTATTGCTGTTATAATTCTTACACTATGGGCAGAAAAAAACAGGGCAACGGAAGGGATTCCAATCCCAAGTATCTGGAGACAAAGATTTTCGGCGGGCAGAAAGTACTTGCCGGAAATATTATCGTCCGCCAGAGGGGGAGCAGGATAAAACCCGGACAGGGTGCGGGCATGGGCAGGGATTTCACCATCTTCAGCTTGGTGGACGGAATGGTCAATTCTATTGAAAGAGATGGAAAAAAGGTCGTGAGTGTCATCCCACTCTCTAAATGATAAAACTCTCCATAGAAACAAGAAAACTTGAAGATATTGAAAACATTCCCGGTCAGGTTTTGAATGACATGTTCACACCCGAAGAACTGGCCGGCAGCAACAGGATAACACTCGCAGGCAAACTGGCTGCAAAAACGGCCTTTCTCAGAAATGCCGGGATGGCTGATTCTTCCTGGCATTACGGGAAAACAGAGGTAATAAAAACCCCTTCAGGAAAACCTTCGCTGAGAATCATTGATGCGGAGTTGAGCGACAGGATATCGGGATTCAAGACATCCCTGTCCATTTCCCATACGCAGAAGATGGCAATAGCGATCTGCGTATTCTACGGCACAGGATGTCCGAAGAAAAAATGAACATTTTCGGCAAAAAGAGACGGAAGGATACCCACAAGGGGGATTACGGACACCTGTTCATACTGGGCGGCAGTCCGGGACTCACGGGAGCGGTATGTATGGCAGGAACAGCCGCAATGAGAAGCGGCTGCGGACTTGCAACAATCGGAATACCGGAAGGTCTCAACGTTATTATTGAGACGAAACTGACCGAGGTAATGAGTTTTCCCCTGCCGGAAACACGGGAAGGAACCTTCTCCGTGCAGGCGGCACAACCCTCCCTGGAATTCATAAGAGAGAGCGCGGACGCTGTTCTGATCGGGCCGGGCATTTCAACCTGCAGGGAGACCGCGGAATTCGTGAGAATCATTGTGGGAAGAACGGAGAAACCGCTGATTATAGACGCCGACGCGATAAAAATCATCGCCGGTTCAAAAAGTCTGCTCAGGAAAAGCAGGGCCAGGATCATACTCACACCCCACCCGGGCGAGATGAGTTACCTTACAGGGATATCCGTCAGGGATATCCAGAAAAAAAGGGAGGAGACCGCAAAGAGTTTTGCCGCGGAGTACGGCGTGGTAATCATCCTGAAGGGTCATCACACAGTGGTCACCGATGGGAAACATACCCGCGTAAACCTGACAGGGAATCCCGGCATGGCGACGGCAGGAGCAGGGGACGTCCTCGCCGGGATAGTGGGAAGTTTCGTTGCCCAGGGGTACGGGGCCTTTGAGTCGGCGGGATACGGCACGTATATTCACGGGCTGGCAGGGGACGTCGCCGCAAGAGAGGTGGGAGAGACATCCCTTATTGCCACGGATATTATTGAAAAACTGCCCCGCGCCTTCAACCTTGCGGGCAGAAAAACGATTGACAGACGGAAACAAAAATTATAAAGTAACTATTGAGGATTGCGTAAGTAATGTCTTATGGTTGTCATTGCGAGGCTTGTCCACCGTAGTCTTGACGGAGGTGGGAGCGGGGTGTGCGACGTGGCAATCTCAATGACAGGCACGGAGAAGTCGGAGATTGCCGCACAAAAAACGCTCGCAACGACAAAAAGCGTCGGTTAGGGGTAAAGGAGCGAGATGAAAATCTGGAGCAGAATTGTCGGATTGCTTTACATAATAGCGGGTGTATTCCTTGCTTTTTTCTTCCTGACCATGTGGGCCGCGGATGAAAGAGGATTTCTGGACAATGTAACGAACTATCTGAAAGATAACAACTCCTCCTTCGGCATCATAGGGATGGTTCTTGTGATAATAGGTACAGTATGGGTTGTAAACTGGTTTGACTACGTGTACAGGACAAAGGTGGTTTCGTTTGACAATCCGGGAGGCAAGATAAAGATTTCACTTCGGGCGATAGAAGACTACATAAATTCAATGCTGATAAGGCAGATGCCCGGCATCAGGGCCCTGAGAGTGAAAACCGCTATCTCCTCAAGGGGGCTTGAAACCAAGATAGCGCTGAAACTCTACGCCAACCTCAACATACCTGAAATATGCTCAAGCATACAGGGGATAACAAAGGATTACCTGCAGGATGCGGTGGGTGTGGAGAGGATATCAAACATTGAGGTTTTCGTGACAAGCATCAAGGCCAACGGCGGCAAGGCAGAAAAAGAGAAAGGGGTCTACGAAGATGAAGAAGACCAGTAGAACCTTCTCGCCGGGCATAATAAGGAAACAGATAACGGAGAGTATAAACACAGAGAAACTCCTGCTCAGTCCGGTTTTTACGAGAAAGATAATGCTGGCAGCAGGATTGTTGACGGAAACCGTCAGCAAGAACGGTATGGTTTTCCTCTGCGGCAACGGCGGAAGTGCCGCAGATTGCCAGCACTGGGCTGCAGAAATGACCGGAAGATTTCTCAAGGAGAGAAAACCGCTGGGCTTCATCTCCCTGACCACCAATTCATCGGAAATGACCTCTATCGGAAATGATTACTCTTTTGACACTGTTTTTTCAAGGCAGATTGAAGGTCTGGGCAAGAGGGGAGACGTGCTGATATGCATCTCAACCTCGGGGAAATCCAGAAATGTACTTTCCGCCGCAAATACGGCAAGAAAGAGAGGCATGAAGGTTCTCTCCCTCACGGGGAAAACCCCCAATCCGCTTTCCGGGATATCCGATATTGATATCACTGTTCCATCTGCCAGGACTCCGAGGATACAGGAGGCACATTCTCTGATAATGCATATTCTCTGCCACCTTGTTGAGGATTCTCTCTTTTAGCAGGACTCTCCTGAGGAATAGAAAATTATGGAAAAGGGGTTGAGAATCATAGACGCCAGTTTCAACCGCGCGAGAGAAGGGTTGCGCGTTATAGAAGACGGGTTGCGTTTTTGCTACGATGATAGCAGGACGCTGGTGGAAAGGGTGAAGGGGATACGGCATTCCCTTTCGGAGGGCATTGAAAGAAACTTCGGCTTTTCGTCCCTGAAAAGGGAGCGCGATTCTTCCAACGACGAAGGCAGGGATATTGACACCAGAAGCAAGGTTACCGTACGGCAGGTCATTGAGAGGAATTTCATGCGGACGGGGGAAGCGTTGAGAACGCTTGAGGAATATTCAAAGGTGACTTCGCCGGAAGCATCTCTGCTTTTCCACAACCTCAGGTTTGACCTGTACGAAGCTGAGAAGGAAGTTGCCGAATTCCTTGACAGGCACGGTGAAAAAAACTAATATACCTGTGCTTGCAAAGACGGGTCAACGGATATTCAATACAGAAAGGGTGATAATAGGATGGAAGAAAACCCAAAAAATGTCAGGAAACAGCCGGGCAGGGATAATCTTTTCAAGGGACTGCTTTTCTGGGTAATTGCCGGTATTCTCCTGGTGGCAATCGCAACGCATTTCTCAACGGAGGGAAAGAGAAAGGATTTGAACTACAGCGACCTCCGGACGGAAATAAAGAACAGGAATATATCCGATACCCTCTTAATAAAAGGGCCCATTATATCCGGCACCCTGAAGGACGGCACGAAATTTTCGACGTACAGGCCGGAAGAAGACACCGAGCTTTTCAATATGCTCCGGGAATACGACGTAAACTACAAGGTGGAGTCCTCGGCAAATATCTGGCTGAACATAATTGTTTCAACCATCCCCATACTGCTTATTTTCATCCTGATATGGTTTTTCATATACAGGCAGGTCTCATCAGAGGGAAACAGGGTCATGGCCTTTACAAAAAGCCGCCCGATGATGCCGGACCAGAAGAACCGTATCACGTTTGACGACGTGGCCGGGTGCAGGGAAGCCAAGGAAGAACTCCAGGAAGTAATCCAGTTTCTGAAGGAGCCGAAAAGGTTCCAGAAACTTGGCGGGAAGATTCCGAAGGGGGTATTGCTCATAGGACCACCAGGAACAGGAAAGACGCTTCTGGCCAGAGCCGTTGCCGGAGAGGCAAAAGCCCCGTTCCTGTCCATGAGCGGCTCGGACTTTGTGGAGATGTTCGTGGGAGTGGGAGCCGCAAGGGTGAGGGACCTGTTCCGGCAGGCATTGAGACTGAGTCCATGTATCATCTTTATTGACGAACTTGACGCGGTGGGACGCCAGAGATTTGCCGGCCTGGGAGGGGGGCACGACGAAAGGGAGCAGACGCTGAACCAGCTCCTCGTGCAGATGGACGGTTTCCAGACGGAATCAGGGGTCATAGTCATGGCGGCGACAAACAGGCCGGACGTCCTTGACCCGGCGCTGACCAGGGCCGGAAGGTTTGACAGGACCATTGTCGTTACACTGCCGGACATCAAGGCGCGCGAGGAAATACTTGCGGTCCACGTCAGAAACAAGCTGGTGGCAGAATCGGTTGACATAAGAGTTCTTGCGCGCGCAACCGCCGGGCTTTCCGGGGCAAACCTTGAGAACCTCGCCAACGAAGCCGCTCTGCTGGCGGCGAGGAAAGGGAAAGACAGAATAGACATGGAGGATTTTGAGGAGGCAAAAGACAAGATCCTCATGGGCGTGGAAAGAAGAAGCACAGTCATCAGCGAAAAAGAAAAAAGGATTATCGCATACCATGAAGCAGGCCATACCCTGGTGCAGAAACAACTTCCGGAGGTCTATCCCGTGCACAAGGTAACAATCATACCCAGGGGACAGGCGCTCGGCATAACCCACATACTGCCTGAAGAGGATAATTTTATTGAAAGCGACGTCTATTACAAGAACTCCATATGTGCGCTGCTGGCCGGCAGGAGCGCGGAAAGACTCATCTTCAACAAGATATTTACCGGAGGAGAAAACGACCTCAAGGTTGCCACCGAGATAGCAAGGCGCATGGTCTGCGAGTGGGGCATGAGCGAAAATCTCGGGCCCGTCAGTTACCACCACAATGAAAACGTATTCCTCGGAAGGGACCTCGTGCAGCAAAGGGAATACAGTGAAGAAACCTCCCGTGAGATTGACAGCGAGGTGCGCCGGATACTGGAAGAGGCCGAAAACCGCGCCTCCGGGATGCTCCGGGAGCAGAAGAATAAACTGGGAGATCTCGCAAACGCGCTTCTTCAAAAAGAAACGCTCAATTCAGCAGAGATAGACGAGATACTCGGCCTGAAGGCAAGGGGAGAAACCTCCAATGGACCAGAACAGGATAGAATCCGCGGTCAGAACAATCATTGAAGCCATCGGTGAAAATCCGAACAGAAGGGGGATAAGGGAAACCCCCCGGAGAGTGGCAAGGATGTATGCCGAGCTATTCGGCGGAATCGAGGAGGACCCGGAAAAGGTTCTTGGGAAGATCTTCAAGGAGGATTTCAACGAACTTGTCCTGGTGAAAGACATCCCTTTCTTCTCCCTGTGCGAACATCATCTTCTCCCCTTTTACGGAAAGGCGCACGTTGCATACCTGCCCGATAATCAGAAGGTTGTGGGTATCAGCAAGATTGCGCGGCTGGTGGACGTTTTTTCAAAAAGGATGCAGTTGCAGGAAAGGATTACCAACCAGATTGCGGACACGATAATGAAGGTGCTGACCCCGCAGGGAGCCATGGTTGTCATTGAGGCGGAGCACATGTGCATGGGTATGAGGGGCGTGAGAAAAGCCGGGACCACGATAGTCACCTCGGCGATGAGAGGCATTTTCCTCAGGGACTTCCGAACGCGCACTGAAGCCATAAACCTTATCATGCCCTCTTCAAAAGGGGTATAGCGTTTACTACCGCAGCATGGGGGAGAAAAGGAGAACAACCCCTACAATCATCAGGATGATGCCCGCGATGGCAAACATATCGGAGACGCTCTCCTTCTGGTAGTTCAGTTTCGGTCTGAACGTCAGCAAAGCACCGACGGCAATCAGGACCACCCCTGCCACGGTCTCAACAATTCTCTTGATGTCCATCAGGAATCCCTCCCATCTTTTCACCTTCCACGAAATCTCCCCTGACGCCCTTCGCCTCAACGGCAACAACCTCGTTTATCAGATTCCCCTCTCCCTTGAATTCCACCGGGATATATTCGGACGAATAACCCTCCCATCCGTTTTCCGCCCTGCGTTCCACAAGAACGTCAAGCCGGCTCCCTGCGAACATCCGCTTCACGTCACCCGACACCTTCCTGACGATTCCTTCCAGCTCCTTTTCCCTGGATTTCTTCACCTCTTCCGGCACTCCGCCCGCCATGAGGCAGGCAGCGGTGCCTTCCCTTCTTGAATACCGGAAGATATGCGCCCGCAGGAAACCCGCTTCTTCAACCGCCCTGCATGTCAGCCGGAAATCATCATCTCTTTCACCCGGGAAACCGACCATCAGGTCCGTGGTAAAGGTAACCCTCCTCCCTTTGCAGTATTTGCTCCTGATGGTTTCCATCCTGCCCATGTATTCTGAAAAACTGTATCTCCTGTTCATCATCTTCAGTATCCTGTCCGAGCCGCTCTGAAGGGGTACATGAAAATGCGGACAGAAGATTTCATCCGAGGCAAGAACTTCCGCCAGGTCATCGCTCAGGTGAAAAACCTCTATGGAACTGAGGCGTATCCTCTTCAAGCCTCTGACTCCCCTGAGTTCCTCCAGCAAAGGAACGAGTCCGCTGCCTGTCTCCTTCCCGTAGGCGCCCAGGTCAATTCCGGTCAGCACGATTTCCCTGTAACCGTTCAGGACAAGGCTTTCTGTTTCGGTCAGAATCTCTCCGGGGGGACGGCTTTCAACCCTGCCTCTCACCAGCGGCACGATGCAGTAACTGCAGAAGTTCTCGCAACCGTCTTCTATCTTCACAAATGCCCGCGTATGCCCGTCAAACCTGCTGATTGTCCTCAAACCCGACAGTTCTTCAATCAATAACCTCTTGTCGGGATAGAACCCGGCTGAGGGGAAGAGTTTTCTCAAGCCGTCATCCTTGAGCACGCCGCATCCTGTCACCCAGACCTTCTTCCCTCCGGCGATTGATTTCCTTATGAATGCCCGCGCCTCCTTCTCTGCCTTTGCCGTAACGCAGCATGTGTTTACAAGAACCGCGTCCGCCTCCCCGTTAAAGGAAAGAACGTGCCCTTTGCCTTCAAGGTTTTCCCTGAGCAGCTGGCCCTCGTACTGGTTTACCTTGCACCCGTAGGTCTTCACCTCAAATTTCATCTTTCAGTCCTCTTGTGTAAACAATCAGGAGCGCACAGCCGGGCGGTTTTTGAAGCGGGCGTCTGAAGGGAAACGTCCCGATTGGGAAGAATCGGAATGCAAAAAGCCGCCCGTTGGTGTGTCTATTTCATATACTGAAAAATTCCCTGGAATTGCGCAAAATCTGCTCTGCGCATTCCCGCAATTCCATCCCCCTTGCATTCGCTATCGCTTCAACAACGTAACGCACCTTTGAAGGGTCGTTCCTTTTCCCCCTGAACGGCACCGGCGCCAGAAACGGCGCGTCAGTTTCAGCCATGATTCTTTCAACAGGGTACTGCCGGCAGATATCCTTTACGTCATCCGCCTTCTTAAAGGTTATTATACCCGTAAATGAAATATAAAATCCTTTTTCTCTGCAGTAATCAGCCAGCACAGCATCACCACCGAAACAATGGAAAACAACCTTTGCGGGCATGACGCTGCTCTCAATGATGTCCATGACCTCGTCCCTGCTCTCCCGCTGATGCACAATGAGGGGCAGGCCGAGTTTTCCGGCGATCTCTATGTGAGCCCTGAAGAAATCCTTCTGTCTGGCCTCCGATGACCTGCCGTAATAGAAGTCAAGTCCTGTCTCACCTATGCCTGTCACCCCTTCGCATCCTGCAAGCTGCTCAACCAGTTTCAGGTCAGAAGAAGAAAGGTCGCCAGCATCAGTGGGATGTATCCCCACGGTGGGATGGATGAGTTCGTACCTTTTTGACAGGTCAATGGATTTCCTGCTGGTTTCAATTCCCGTGCCGATGTTTATGATACCGACGATTCCATTTTCCCCGGCATCCCTGATAACCGCATCCCTGTCAGCGTCAAAATCGGGAAAATTGAGGTGGCAATGAGTATCAATATACATATCGCCGCTCATTTTTGATGCAGCATTTTCTTGAACATCTTGGGATGAATCACGACAAGTATCAGCCCGCCTATGACATTGCCAACTGTAACAGGAATGAGATTTTTCCATATCAACGGAAATTTGTTCAGAAAACATCCTTCCGCCATGAGGCCTGCCGGTAAAAAATACATATTGGCAATGGAGTGCTCATAACCGCTGGCGACAAACGCCATAATAGGAAAGTAAATCCCCAGAATCTTGCCGCTGATAGTCAAAGAAGATATGCATAGAATAACCGCCAGGCATACCAGTATATTACAAAGGATACCGCTTGTCAGGGATGCAACCCAGCCAAGCGCCATCTTTTTTCCGGCCACAGTGACGGCAGCAGCCCCGGCGGGAGTGAGAGAGTCAGGTCCATAACCCATAAGCCCTGTCTGATTTACCAGCCAGGCAAGAAGGATGGAACCGACAAAATTCCCTGCATACACAATGAGCCAGTTGCGAAAGAGTTTGAGGACATTATACTTTCCTGAAAGCGTCCCGATACTCATAAGAATATTGCCCGTAAAAAGTTCGGCGCCCGGCAGAAGAACAAGCATAAGCCCCAGACTGAATACGCTGCCTGAAAGAAACCTTGCCACTCCCGGATCAAGCATCCCGCCGCTGGAAACACTCAAAGCCGTTTGAGCGCCAAACCCGATGTAAATCCCGGCAAGTATCCCGAACAGGAAAAGTTCCAGCCATTCCGCCTCAGCCTTTTTGCTTCCGATGCGCACAAGTTCCTGAGAAACTTCAGGCGGCGTAAGAAAAAGTCTGTCCATTATCTTTCTCCTCTATATTATCTTCAGTGAAAAATCCAGGGATTTTGCGGAGTGCGTAATTGAACCCGCCGAGACCCTGTCCGCCGGCAGTCTGCTTATCTCTTCAATGGTACCCAAACTGACATTGCCCGACCACTCAATAACAACCTTCCTCTCCGGGTTTTCCCTGAGAAATTTCACGAACTTTTTCAGTTCACGCACATCCGCATTGTCAAACATTATGATATCGGCTCCGGCCAGGTATCCCTGTTCCGCCTCTACAAAATTTCCAACCTCAACCTCCACCCTGTATCTCCTTCCTGCCTTTTCCTTCGCCTTCCCGACAACCCTGTACAACGCATCGCCGCGTTCTTTTATTCCCGCTCCCTGCATAAAGGCAGAGATGTGGTTTCCCTTTATGAGCACCATGTCGTAGAGTCCAAACCTGTGATTCTTCCCGCCGCCGGTCTTCACTGCATACTTTTCAATCCTTCTCAGAAGGGGCATAGTCTTCCTCGTATCATAGACCTCAACGCGGCCGCCTGCCTTTTCAACAAATCTCCTCGTAAGGGTGGCGATTCCCGAAAGATGCTGGAGGAAATTCAGGGCGGTCCTTTCACCCACCATCATCTCCCTGACCGGCCCTTTTATCTCGGCGATTAACCGGTTTTTTTCAACAGAATCCCCGTCTTCAGCCCTGAACCGGAAACTGAAATCACGGGAGAGAGTGAGAAAGACTTCCTTGAATATGCCGATACCGCAGATAACCCCTTTCTCCTTCGCCGTCAGTCGCGCATTGACGGGGAAGTTCCTGTCAAAAAGGAATTCAGACGTTATGTCACCGGCACCCATGTCCTCCTGCAGGGATTTCCTTATCAATGCCTCAATATCCTTCTCCATGGTTGCATAATCTTACCACTTTCCCTCTCTGTTTTCAATTTATTGCAGGAGTGAGAGACATGTAATTTCAATTCACGTGTAGAGTGAGGCGGCAAGGAGGAGACAACGAGGCGTATGAAAACAATACGTCGAGGCAGTCAACGACGCAGCCAACGAAACTATATGCGTGAAGTGGGATTACAGCAAAAAAAAGAGGGGGGCACCCCCGAAGGGGTCCCCCCTCAAACTCCTCGCAATCAATCCTGGTTAGAACTTAATCTTCATGCTGGCGATCAACTGCCACGGCCTCTGGTCAATCTTATCTTCCAGTGCTGAGCCGAGGAAGAGTACGCCGTACTTGAGCCCGAAAGAGAGGTCTTCGGTATAGTCATAGACCAGGGATGCGTCTATTTCGTTGCCCACTCCCTTGTCTTAAGTCCAGTCCGGCTCTTCCATGAAGTTTACGTTGAACCAGTCAAGAGCAACACCCAGCCTTTCAACAGGCCTTATTCCGCCGCCCACATTGATTACCTGGGCGTTGGAAAGCCCCTGGGGACCCAGATATGTCGTTGTAAGCACGTAGTTGATGTCGCCGATTCTGCTTGCCACATTGGCAGGGAAAAGGCTTATCCACTGGGTATTGTCACCTGAACCATCGTCCCCGGAATAAAGGTTGAACTGCGCCTTTACGTATGCGCTCTTTTCCGTCGGCATCTGGTATTCACCGCCGAGGAGAAGCGCCCAGCCCTTATTCTCGTCTCCGTCCGGCCCCCAGTTTCCAAACTGCCTTGCATACTCGCCCTTCAGGCCAAGCCCGGAGAAATTGCCGGTTGCCCTGATACCCATGGTCGTCACGTTTTCCTCTAAATCACCCATCTCCTGGCACCGCACCCAGTATCCTTCAAGGCGGGCCTTATCCTGGAGATTGAATCCCAGGTTCACGCCGTAGAGGTTCAGGTCCCTTATGTCATACCGCTCGTTCACCTTGGTCATGAACGCTGTCACGTCCAGGGGTACCGCGGGCGCTGCATAGTCAACGCGGACCGCGTCAAACGCCTTCTGCTTCCCGAGGTCCTGTGCGGCACTCCACGTATCCCCGTTAATATAAGACACGAACGGGATAAACTGGCTGCCCACAACAAGGCCTTCTCCTAACTGGATTTCCTGTCTTCCGACAGTCAGTGCCATTCCAGGGGTAAGGATGTCCGACACCTTGATGTATGCAAGGTCCAGTGATATCTGGTGTTCTTGATCACGCCACTGAAGAGAACCTTTATCATAAGAACCCCAGTCCCTTTCGTTTATCAACCTCACCATCGCTTCCACGTTGTCGGTGAGTTCTGCCTTAACATATACCCTTGCGGAGGTTGTGAAGAAGTTGATATTATCCTCTCCTTCCACCCACTCCCGAGAGAGGGGATACATGTTATTTCTGGAGATACCGTAAATATCAATATCTCCACCTACCTTGATGTTTTCAACTGCGGCAAATGCCGGGATTGCCATCGCAACGACTGCAACGGCAATCATCAGTTTTATTAATCTACTCATTGTCAATCTCCTTATGGTTATCTATACTCATCCGCCTCAACCTCTCCTTCCGGCATCAGCGGTATCTTTTCCTTCTCTCCTGCTATATCCGGCTGCTTGTTCCCCCCGGCCGCGCCTTTCCCTTTTCTCACCCCCTTTTCGGCAGTATTAAACCAGAGTGCAGCAGGTTATTTCTATAATTGTACCCTTAACAGAAAAATACTGTCAAGTCCTTTTCTTCTTTCTGTCATTCCTGCGGGTAGTAAGCAGGAATCCGTTGACTCTTTTAATCCTTCTACATTTATTATATTTTACATGCCTGTTTTTTTTTGTCAAGTCTATTTTGCAAAGCCCTGAAAAACCCTCTCTATTGTCATTGCGAGAGAAAGAAAAATGGTTATGGACTCCGGCTTAAAATCTGTCGGAGTGGCATAATACGCCAGATTGCCACGGTAAAAGGCACCTCGCAATGACAAACATTATAATATAAATTTTACACACCCCCTTTTTTTTGTCAAATTTATTTTTCTCCGCGATTTCTGCTATAATGGTTGGCATGGTTAGACGGACCTTTATTCTGGCTGTGGTTCTGCCCTTGCTTGTGTCAACCGCGCATGCGCAGGTGCTTGCTGACTACGAGAAAAACATAACGGAATACACCCTTGCCAACGGGATGCATTTCATAATCCTTGAAGACCACACCGCGCCCGTGGTCTCCTTCAATGTGCAGGTGAATACCGGAAGCGTTGACGAAAAATACGGCGAGACCGGCATGAGTCATCTCATGGAGCATCTCGCCTTCAACGGCACAAGAAGAATCGGGACAAGAAACTGGCAGGCGGAAAGCAAGGTTTTCGCCGAACTTGACAGGGTGTATGAAAAGATGCTGAAGGCGCGAAAGGAAAAACAGGGTGAAGAATACCTGCAGAAACTCCAGGCGGAGTTTGAACGCCTCAACGGTAAGGCCGCCGAATACGCCGAACCCAACGAATTCGGCAAGATCATGGATATGGAGGGTTCGGGCGGACTCAATGCCTACTGCAGTCATGACATGACAGTTTTCTGGGTTGAACTCCCGTCAAACAAGACCGAACTGTGGGCGCTGATGGAATCGGACCGCCTTTTCAATCCCGTGTTCAGGGGATTCTACGAAGAACTGGAGGTCGTCAGGGAGGAGCGCAGGATGCGGGTTGAAAACTCGCCCTTTGGAAGACTGATGGAGGAGTTCAACAACATTGGCTACAGCGTGCACCCTTACCGCAATCCTGTCATCGGCTATCCGGATGACCTGGAATATATGACGCGGGGCAGGGTGGCAGGTTTTTACAGAACACACTATGTTCCGTCAAACATCGTCGTGGCGATAGCCGGAGACATCAGGCCCGCGGAACTCATACCTCTTCTTGAAAGGTATTTCGGGAAAGCCCGTGCCGGGAAAAAAGCGGAATCGTCCATACCCGCCGAACCGCCGATGGAACGAACGGAGAGAAGAGTGACGGTAAGGATGGATTCCGAACCCATCTTCCTCACCGGCTTCCACGTACCGGATATAGGCCACCCGGACAGCCCGGTTCTTGACGTATGCTCGGAAATCCTCGCAGGGGGCAGGACATCACGGCTATATAAACGCCTTGTCAAGGAGGAGCGGATAGCACTGTCAACCGCATCGTGGTGCATGACGCCGAAGTATCCGGGCATGTTCTACATATGGGCTGTGGCTGCCTCCGGGCACACGAACGCCGAACTTGAATCCGCGGTCATGGACGAGATCGAGAAGATGAAGAAGAGCCCTGTGACTGAAGACGAGATTGAAGGCGCCAGGGCACGGCTCAGGATGGGATTCCTGACCGGACTGCGGGAAAGAAGGGGGATGGCTGAAGAACTGGCGTGGTACAGTTCAATAACGGGCGACTGGAGAAACCTGTTCAGGTACACGGAAAAACTTGAAAAAGTGACGCGGGAAGACGTGACTGCCGCGATGAACAGATATATGAGGATGGAGGACAGGATAGTGGGAACGGTGGAGAGGGAATAAAAAATGCCGTTTAAGAGAGATATGAAAAAATTGTGGATAGTAATTGCGGCGGGGATGCTGCTGGGCGGATGCACATACGGCAGGGTTGAAAGAAAGCCGGAGGGGTTGAGATTCCCGGAATTGCGGGCGGTTGAGAAACCGCAGTTCACCAGGGAGCGACTTGCAAACGGCATGACCGTCTTCCTCATGGAAGACAGGACCCTGCCCCTGGTCAGTTTCCAGGCGCTTATTCATACCGGCGCCATATACGAGCCGGCAGAAAAAACAGGCCTGGCGGAGATAACCTTTGAGACGCTCAGAACAGGCGGCGCCGGCTCGCTTTCCGGAGACGGGGTGGATTACGCGCTTGAGCGCATAGGGGCACGGATATCAACCGGCATTGACAGGGATATCGCATGGGTGGAGGGCCTTTCACACAGGGAAGACTTCCCGTCTGTCTTCGGCATATTCCATGATATCCTCACGGCACCGTCTTTTGAACAGGAAAAGATATCGCTCGCGGTCATAGGAAAGAAGGGCGAGATACGCAGGAGAAATGACGATATATCAGGTATCGCTGAAAGGGAATTCAGAAGGATTGTTTACGGGAAAGAGAGCCCTTACGCCAGAATATCCGAGTATGCAACGATAGATAGCATCCGCCGGGAAGACCTGGTGGAATTTTACGGCAGGTTTGTTTGTCCATCAAATATCATCCTGGGCGTATGGGGCGACTTTGACACGGCGGATATGCTGGAAAAAGTAAGGGGGACTTTCGGAGGATGGCAGAAAGAGCGGATTGAAAAACCTTCCCGGATTGAGGTGCAATTCCCGGAAACCGCGCATCTCAACATGATAGTCAAGAAAGACGCCACGCAGTCGGTCATAATGATGGGCCACGGGGGTCTGAGAAGGGACCACCCTGACTATTTCACCGCTGTCGTGCTGAGCAGGATACTCGGGGCGGGATGGTATTCAAGGTTCTCAAGGAGATTGAGACAGGAGAAGGGGCTCGCCTACGACGTATGGGCAAGTTTTCTGGGAGAATTTGACTACCCGGGACTCTTCATCGCCTCGGCGCAGACGCGCATGGACAGAACTTTTGAGGTCATCGGACTGATGAAAAAGGAGATTGAATCAGTCAGAGAAAACGTCAGCGACGAGGAACTTGCGGTCGCAAAGGACGGCATTCTGAACAGCGAGGTCTTCTGGTCTGACACGAAAGACAAGATAATACGCAGGCTCATGCGTTACGAGTACTACGGATATCCTCTTGACTATCCTGACAGACTTATTGAGGGCGTCAAGAAAGTGACAGGGCAGGACGTGATACGTGTGGCAAATGAACTCCTTCTCCCGGGCAGACTGACGGTACTCGTCGTGGGAAGCCCGGAGAAATTTGACGTTCCTCCTCCCGCCGATACCAATACCATACCGCTAAATCCATAGGCGGGCGCGCATTGCCTCAATCAGCGCATTCAACGCAAGCGAGGAAAAGGATTCTCTCAAACTGTTACATTTGAGTTCTTTGTTCGCCCGCACCCCGGCAAGGAAGGTCTCCTCTATCTTGCTGTCTATCATGTCAAAAACCTCTTTGTCGGACGTCTGGTTGCCTGACTTGGCATTTCGCCACTCTATGTAGGATGCTATCACACCCCCGCTGTTTGCAAAAAAATCAGGGAGTATCCTGACACCTTTTCCGAGAAGGGCCTTCTCCCCCTCCTCTGTTGTGGGGTCGTTTGCGCCCTCAACTATCATCCCCGCTTTTATCTTCGGCGCGGTCTCGGCAGTCACGACCTTCTCAAGCGCCGCGGGGATAAAAACATCGCTTTCAAGCGACATGAATTCCGAGGTGCCGATGGGCTCTCCTCCGGGGAAACCCTTTACCGTATCCCTGCTGGTTGGCGAATACTCAAGCAGTTTTCCTATGTCCATGCCGTTCCTGTTGTAAACTGCCCCGCCTATATCCGAAACCCCTGTTATCTTCGCGCCCATCTGGTGCAGGAAATATGCGGTCCACCTGCCCACGTTGCCGAAGCCCTGTATTGTAATACGGCTCTCTTTCAATTTTCTGCCCAGCATGTTCTCAATTCCCAGTTTGACGGCATGGGAGACTCCCCGCCCGGTCGCCTGCAGCCGGCCCGGCAGCCCGCCGACTATTACCGGCTTGCCCGTAACCGATTCCGGCCTGTGGGTTTCGCCGTAGATGGTTGCCATGTCCTGCGGAGTGCTTCCCATATCCGGCGCCGGTATGTATGCCCCGGAGAACAGCTCCTCCCTTATCATGTGGACGTATTCTTTGATCACCGCTATGCGCGTGAAATCATCCATGTTATAGGGGTTGAACCTGATGCCTGACTTGCCTCCCCCGAAAGGTAGCCCCATCAGGGCGTTTTTGTACGTCATTATCTCGGCAAGGTTCCTTGTCTCCTCCATTGAAACTGCGGGAGAAAAACGCACGCCGCCCTTCGCCGGCCCCATAACCACGTTGTGATAAACCACGAAAGCATCAAAACAGAGAATCTTATCCCTTAACATTTTCAGGTTGAGCGAAAACCTGATTTCCTTTTCGGATTTATTCAGCAGTATCTCCGCGGCAGGCGGAACGTCCATTATCTCCTTCATCCTTTCCAG
>CAYOFY010000022.1:4559-19800 GCA_964403465.1 uncultured bacterium | reverse complement strand
GAAAGCCGCCCGGTTGGGCACATATTTATAAAGGTTTCTTGAGGGCGGAATTCAGAAGTACATATTCTCCGCCATGAGATACTCAAAATCCTTCTCCACCTCATTCGTTTTTATATGCTCAACCTTCCTTGCAACCTCTTCGCTCAGTGTCTGAGAGTCTTTGCACAGGAGGATTTCCCTTGCTCCCTCGAGCGCCCCGTTGCCTATTTTGATCACCTTCTTCTCGTCAACCTCGGGGATGAGACCTATCCTCATTGCATTTCTGGCGTCTATAAAATTGCCGAAGCCGCCCGATAGGTAGATTTTGTTCACGTCAGCAATATTGACCGGATAGTGCTTGAGAAGTATGTTCCATCCCGTTTTTATGGCTGATTTTGAAGTTATCAACTGGAATATATCATTCTGCGTCAGTTTCAGGTCCCCTGTTATATAGAAATCCTGCTGTATCCTCGCATTTTTCGTCATGAGATTTTTGTCGAGCAGCTGGGCAAGCAGGTCTATCAGACCGGAACCGCATACGCCGACCGGATATTTATCGCCTATGGTGGAATAGGCAATTCTTCCATCAACGATCTCTATCTTCTTGATAGCCCCCTCTATCCCGCCTATCCCGCAGCTTACCGCGGCCCCTTCAAACGCGCCTCCCGCGGCGCACGAGGCGGAAATCATCCTGGCTTTATTGCCGAGCACGACCTCGCCGTTGGTTCCTATGTCGATAAGCAGAGATATCCCATCGTCCTTGTACATCCCGGACGCCAGGATGTCAGCCACGATGTCCGCCCCGACGTGCCCGCCTATAAGGGCGCATCCGTAAACTGTTCCCGCTTCATTTGTCCTGAGGCCTATCTCATCGGGTGTCTTGATGACTGCATCTGTATGGGATGCCTCATACGGTATCATCCCCAGAGAAGAAACATCAAGGCCGCAGAAAAGGTTGCGCATGGTCGAGTTTCCAACCACGGCGGTTTCATATATGTACTGGGAGATATCCTCACCCCTCTCTTTTGACAGTTCCCTTATTGCCTCGTTTATCTGGTCCACCACCATCATGCGGAGATGGTGAATTCTTCTTTCCCTTTTGGCCGCCTCAAAATATTTCTTGTTGTGTTTATCAACAAGTGTGTATTCAATCCTTGAGATTACATCGTTTCCGTAGGATATCTGAGGATTTGTTTTTGCGATGGTTTCCAGGATGTCCCCGTTTTCCATGTCCACGAGGTCAAAAACAACGGTCGTGGTACCCACGTCTATGGCAAGACCGTAGATTTTCCCCCTGTAATTCTCCACCGGCGAGCCGTTCTTGAATATTCTGCTGCCCTCCCTGCGGTACACCGGGCATATGGGGACTTCTCTTTCCAATCCGTATTTCAAAATCTCATACTCTCCGAAGTTCTTGATATAAACAACCATGTCGGATTTGTCTCTTACAATCCTTGCCTGGCAGGCGAGCCGTTCCTTGTCTTTCAGGTTGAACTTCTTTTCAATGTGGGTTAAAGGATTGAGGTTTTCTTCCCCCTCTTCAATCCTGACTATGCATTTGCCGCACTTGCCTATGCCTCCGCACTCGGCATTTATCTTCACACCCGCCATTCTCGCAAATTCAAGGATTGTCAGTCCAGGATGTATCTTGAATCCTTCTTTGCCTCTTTTAAACTGCGGGAATTGTATGTTGCACATTTTGACTTTTCCTTGTGTTTTTTACAGTACACCTTCGCTAATAAAGATACACGTCTGATGGTTTCTGTACCTGTACTGCGTGAGATTGCGTTATTACGGGTTTGCCGTTTTCAATCATGGCCGTACCCTGTACTCTTATCCACGTATCCGTGGGAAACACGCAGTTTTCTTCTGATTGCACCTCAACGCCGAGGGGTGTGGCATCCGCAGCACAGCAGGTGATAAGAAAACGAACGAGCATGAATGACCCGGCCGGCTGTGTCTTGTCGCGGTATGCAAATCCTTCCACGGAAACCTGCAGGCCGTCAATCTTTTCCGGTTCCCGGTTGGCAAGAAGCAGGAGTTGTTTGAGATTCAGATTTTTGAAAGCGGCCTGGCTCGCAATTTGCGATTGCAGGGCATCCAGCACATTAACATCATCACCTGCCAGAGAGGTGTTTATGCCCCGGCTGGCTGCGGCAGAGGTGGAAAGACTGCTTGGCCTGACAGCGATTGCCAGCAGGATGGGAATAATGAAAAGGAATAGTCCCAGAGAGGTTGTGCACGTCAGCGGATGTTCGGATTCTTCCCGGATTTTTCGAATCCCGTTGATAATCAAAGCCAGCAGGATAATAAGTCCGCCCGCGAGCATTATGCCGTACCCCTTCTTGAGATAGGTCTTAAATCCCCCGCCCAGAAGAAGCGTGAATAAGAAAGCGAACCATGCCGTCAGGACCAACAGGTGATACAAAGACGCTTTCTTAAACATGAGACATCAACCTCCCAGAAAGCTTCTGATAAGAGCAAACAGGAATAATATGCCTGCGACTGTGAAAATCAACCGTCCGGCGAATTTGCGTCTGAATGTTCCCAGATACAGGAAAATCAGCGTGATGCCTATCATCGGTCCGGCCGTCATAAAGACAAGTTTTGCGGCTGCAGGGAAAGTGGTAAAAGTGCTTGCCACGAAGGCGTCGGCGAAAGAACACAGTGAAAACAGCATGCCGAGTCCTCCCAGCAACAGTATTGAAAGGATGGAGTTCTGGCTCAGACTGCCCAGCACGGTTCGGGGAATACATGTCTGGAACAGACTCGCGGTAATGGCTCCGAGAACGAAATACCTGCCAGTAAGAAAAAAATCGTCTTCTGCATGGTGAAGTATTCGGGAGATTTTAGAGGAAGAATCATGGTGATGGCAGGAATCCTTCTCGGAAGACGCATCCTGCATGATAAGGGACCGGTCATACCGGCTGAACATGATTCCGCAGATACTGGCGATAAGGAAGGCCATGCCGGTCCTTTCCAGGGAAATCACCTTGCTGGCAGGGAATGCAAGTATGGTTGAAATAATGGTTATGGGATTAATCAGAGGCGCGGCCAGCAGGTAACTGATTGCCCCTGCCACCGGGACTCCTTTTTTCATCAGTCTTCTGGTCAGCGGTATATTGCCGCACGAACAAACAGGAAAGCATAATCCCATCACTGAGCCTGTCAGCGCCGCGGGAATCCTGCTCCGGGGAAAACGCTTTTCAAGGAACTCTTGCGGGACGAAAACCTCAATTATTCCTGAAAGACATGAACCCAGAAGAAGAAAGGTGAGCCCTTCCAGGAGGATGGCCACAAGGACAATTGTGAAAACCTGCACCCTGGGATTCTTGAAGAGCACAAGAATCTGCGGCAGTTCGCCGCTCGCGCTCATGTTCAGGAGGACAACGGCCAGCAGTACACCGCCTATTATGAGCCACCGTTGAACTATTTGCTCGGAATTGCTTTTTTTTTTCTGCTGCATTGACAGTTCCTTCTTTACCGGCAGTTCCGGCAGAGCCCCATTAACTGAAGTTTGTGGCCGGTAATTCTAAAGCCGGTCTTCCTTTCCACGTCTTTTCTCACTGATTCAAAATAAGGATTCTCTACTTCATTAACCCGACGGCACTTCTGACAGATTATGTGGTAGTGGTGTCTTTTCGGTTCCCGGGCACGGCATAATCCGTAATAGAACCTGTTCTCCGTTCCGTCCACCCGCGTCAGGATGCCGATTTTTCCAAGTTGCTCCATGTTACGGTATACGGTGGGCAATCCCAGGTGCGGAAAGGATTTCTTCAATTTATTCCAGACAATTTCCGGGGTGGCGTATCTGTTGTTTCTCAAAAAGAAACCTATAATAGCTTCTCTTTTGGGGGTAACCTTCAAATTGTTTTCTTTCAGTTCTTCCCGATATTTATTCATCCTGTTTTTCATCTAAATAGAAATGATTTCTGCTTACCATACAATAAAAATAGACCTTTGTCAAGAGATGTTTCTTCCGATTATTCAAACATACCTGCCACAGTCAGCGTTTGAGAAGCGACAGAAAAAACAGGAGGGTTGCGGTAAGTACGATAGTGGAACCGGAAGGTAAATTGAATAGGTAAGAAATAGTTAGTCCGCCTGTCGTGGCAAAAAATCCCACCAGGAGCGCACATGCCAGCATGCCGCGGTAATTGGAGGAAATCTGCCTGCCAGTTGCGCCAGGTATTACCAGGAGAGCGGAGACCAGTACGATTCCGACCACTTTTATTGAAACCACAATGACCAGAGCCAGAAGCGTAAGAAGCAGATAGTTTAGAAATCCGGTGGGGATACCGGAAACCTTTGCCATCTCTTCATCAAAACTGTAAAAAAGAAACTCTTTGAAAAATAAACCTACTATTGTCAGAACAATGACACTTACTGCAACGACCATCTTCACATCCGAAGAGCTGATTGCCAGGATGTTGCCAAAAAGATATCCGAACAGATCCATGTTGTAGCGTTTGCTCAAACCTACCAACAGTATTCCGAAAGCCATCGTTGCTGCAAAAAAGATGCCTATCACAGTATCTTCCTGGATTTTCCCTCGCTTTTTTATCAGTCCGATCAAAAGTGCAATCAAAATGCAGAAAAATGTTGCGGTCCATGTGGGCTCGATACCGAGCAGAAAACCAAGCGCCACGCCGCCAAAGGCGGAATGGGAGATGCCGGCGCCAACGAACGAAAGCCGTTTCAAGACTACAAAAAGGGAGAGAACGGAGCAAAGGATGCCGACCATAACGCCGGCAAATATTGCCCGCTGCATAAATCCGTAAGAAATAATTTCACTCATCGTGGTAATCAACGACCCGGTGCGGCATGTTCCCGTGAAAAAGGAAATCAATTTCGCATCCGTAAGCCTCGCGCATTGCCTCGCTATGCAGGACTTCCGACGGTTTTCCGTGCAGGAAGAGACGTTGGTTGAGACACGCAACCTGGTCACAGTATCTGGGGACCAGTCCAATATCGTGTGAAACAAGTATGACGGATATGGAAAGTTTTACCTGTAATTCCTTAAGCAGGCGGTAGAATTGGTCCTGTGAAAGGGCGTCCACTCCGGTCGTAGGTTCATCCAAAAGCAAAAGCTGTGGCTGGGTTATGAGACTGCGGGCTATAAAGACACGCTGCTGCTGGCCTCCCGACATCTGCCCGATAGGCCGGTGTGCCAGCGGAGCCATTCCCACCAATTCCAGGCTTTCCATCGCCCGGCGTCTATCAGTTTTGCCTGCCCGACGGCACGGTCCGATCTTGCGGTAATTTCCCATCAAAACCACGTCAAGGGCGGACACCGGAAATGCATGGTCAAACAATGGCAGTTGAGAAACATAACCGATTATCCCCGGTGTTTTTTTATTGACCTGACATGGTTTCAGTCCGAAAACCCTGACTTCTCCGGAATGAGGCCGGATCAATCCCAGGATGACCTTGAGGAGAGTGGTTTTTCCTCCGCCGTTGGGACCTATCAGGGCAAGAAAAGTGTTCTTCTGCATTTTAAGGCTGATTCCATCCAGAACCAGGTTTCCATTGAAAACAACCCGCAGATCCTCAATTTGCAGAATATCATCCATTTTCATGTTGTCACTCAGGCGATTTTGACTCTTATTATTCCATCGCTTCTTTCATTATTCTTAAATTATACCTCATCAGATCAAGATAGGTACTTCTATCCGGGATTTTCGGGTCGCCTATCGGGTCGAGAAATAGAACTTTCGCCCCGGTGTTTTCGGCTATTGCTTCAACCGTTCTCGGAGAGAATTGGGGTTCGGCGAAAATCGCCCTTATTCCTGATTCCCTTATTTTATCCACAATCGTTTTAAGTTGTTTGGGGGTGGGTTCCCTACCCGGAGTTTCTTCAATTACGCCGGCTTCTTTAATACCGTAGCGCAACCCGAAATAAGCCCAGGCAGGATGGAATGTAAGGTACTCCCTGATCTTAAATCCGGCCACGGTCTTTTTGATTTCCTCATCCAGTTGGTCAAGTTCCTGCCGGTAATCCGCCGCTCTTTTCCGGTAATAGTCTGCTCCTGCGGGGTCAACAATTATCAGGTTTTTTTCAATCTTCTCCGCAATCTCCTTTGCCAGAATCGGATCAAGCCAGATGTGCGGATTGCCGCTTTCGTGTTCGTCTCCGTCACCCTTGAGGAGCTTGATATTTTCGGACACAATGACGGTTTTGAAATGCGGCACTTGTTCCGATTTTATGATTTTATCTGCCCAGAATTCAAGCCCCGCACCGATTTCCAAAAATAGTTGCGCATCGGAGATGTCTTTTACCTGTTGCGGAGTGGGTTCAAAAGTATGAGGGCTGGCTCCTATCGGGAGCATGGTGATTACGTTCACCCTGTCTCCGCCGATTTGTCCGGCAATGTCGGCCAGCGGAAAGATAGTCGCAATTACTCTTAATTCTTCTTTGCCCGTCACCGTCTTGTCCTGCCGTGATTTTCTATGCCCGAAGGTCATAAACAGCCAGAGACAGGCGATGAGCAGTATCACCAGAAAGATTATCCGCGTTTTCATCAGTTTCGCTCCTTGTTTTTCCCATATCTATTCATCCTATTTTTCATCTAAACAGAAATGGTTTCTGTTTACAATACAATAAAAGAACATATATGTCAACTACTTCTATTTCTGGATTGGATGCGGCTCGGTTTTCCGGGAGATTTCCGTTTATAAGTCAATTCAAGGTTTTGTTTTTTTGCCGGCCTTAATTACCACAAATCCTCCATTCCCGTAACCTTTTCTTACATTCTGGACAGAGGTTATTTTTTCAGGCAGGTCATACAATGTCTGGAAATAAGATACATCATCAAATCCCGCGGATTTCAGCAAGCCGGTTAATTCCTTAACTCCGAAAAATCTGGCATCTTCATAAAATACGCTCTTTTTCTCCTTGCGGTAGAATTTTCCCAAAAAACTATTCCTGTCAACGATACCCAGAATAATTCTTCCTTTTTTCTTCAAAACCCTGTTTGCTTCTTTCAATACTCGTCCGGGATTCTTGACAAAACAAATGGTTATTATAATGGCGACGTAATCAAATGTTGCATTCTTGAAAGGCAGGTCTTCTCCTCTTCCTGGCCGTACGTTAATTCCTCTCCCTTCTGCGATTTCAAGCATTCTACGCGAGGGATCAATCCCGTATTGAATCCCCAGCGGAGCGGCAAATCTTCCTGTCCCGACGCCTATTTCCAGACCGATGCCTTTTGCCGGCAGGACTTTCTTCAGGGCATTGAGTTCTGACAGATAGGTGAATCTATTCCTGTCGTACCATGCATCATATCTCTTATGATGTCTGTCAAAAATGTTCTTCATAAATCCGGATTTCCGAACCAGTCATCAAAAAAATTCCTGAAAATCTCCTCGTCCATTTCCTTTACCGTATCCTCAATATCCCTTTTCTTGAAGGAATACCTGTAACCCGCGCAGTAAGCCATGATGATATCATAAGCGGCGGTTATTTTTTTAAACATCTCTTCGGATTCTTTTCTGTTACCCTGACACTTATCGGGATGGTATTTCAATGCCAGTTTACGGTAGGCGTCTCTTATCTCCCTCAATGTGGCGGTTTCTTCCAGCCCCAGTATTTTCCTCGCTTCGTCAATCTCTTTAAAATCAGCCATTCTCACATATTCAGGGTTTGTCCTGCCTTCAGGGCAACAAATCCTGCTCCGTATTCTTTCGCGAAAAACGCTTCGGCCTTTGGCCCGGAACAATGAGAAGGGGCAACCATTTCCACTTCAATGTTCTTAAACTCCTGCAGAATGAACGCAAGAATTCTTCTGTCTTCATCAAGCAGGTGGAAGCCGCCGGCCACCAGATAAAAGCGGTTTTTCGGGAAAGCATTCTTAATCAAGTCAAGCATCCTGAGAATTCCGGGATGGGCACAGCCGGTTATCACTGAAATACCTTTTTCCGTATGAAGAACCAATGCCTGTTCCGGCATGGGACTGCCCTTATAGTCTCCAAGTATTTCGCCCGTCACGTGGATATTCTCTGCTATCTCCTGAAATCTCCCTGTCTCGACGGGTTTCCCCCCGCAATCCCTGATTTTCTTTTTTATATCCGCAGAGAAATGTGGACAGATATAAACGGGCATGCCTTTTTCCACGTTTCTCAGCAACGTGCACAATCCGCCCGTGTGGTCCCAGTGGTCATGGGAGATGACGATTCCCTCTATTGCTCCCGGGGCAACATTCATGTATCCAAGATTCTCAATAAGCCATTCACCTTTTTCCCCTGTGTCAAAAAGTATTTTGTTATCAACCAGAACGGAGAATCCCCATCCGGTATGAATTTTTTTATTAAGAGCCGCTTTGTCAAAGATTATTTTTATTTCCATAATTGTCATATGTATTAGATTCTGAAACTGTCATGCCGTCTTGATCCTGTATTTTCCGGTGATACCTTCACTCGCCGTTCCAGCCGGCAAGTCTTGCCCAGAGCCACCAGGCAGCGTATGCTTTGCGGTTTGCATTCAAGGGCTGGCTGTGGGCGGAACCGCATCTGTACCAGTCCACGCCCTCCCTGTGCGAGTTCTGCCATTCTATCGCCCAGTTCCCGCCGGAATAGGAACAATCATCTCTGACGTTCTTATCCCCGAGGTATCTGCCGTCAGGGTCATAGCTCTCAATGTCTTCAAAATCGTACAGAATCTTGTTGTTTACCTCGCAGTAACGCCTGATTTGTTGGTTTCTGAGATGCAGATTTCCCGAAAGTCCTGTGCCGTCAGTATGCCCTGTCATGTAAACAAACCGGACTTCTGGATAATCTCTTTCCAGTCTGCTCATGAGATTGAGGTAGGTGTTTATATCTCCCTCGGTAGCCGAACTTGCCTGTCCGCACCAGGACCATATAATTACGTTCGTTGACGGGTGAGAATCCAGGTAGGTCCTTGTGGTAGACTCCCATGCCGTTCTGTTCGGGTTACCCAGGTCCTGCGCTGCGCCCAGATTTCCGTCTTTCAAATCCAGAGCGCCGTTTATACCCCCGCTGTTCCAGGAATAGAGACTTCCGGCGAAAACTGCCAGTCCGGTCATGCCCGTGGTTATCTGACTGCCGTGGGAAGTGTGGCCATAAGCGATGCGGAGATATCTTCTGGCTTTTTCCACCCACTTTTGCGGTATTTTACGGATGTCCGTACATCTGTGGTCAATAATTACTGGCGCACCTGCCCTGGAGTTGTAATCCTGGCTGCAACATCGGAATGGTGAGCATATAAGGCATATAATGGCCGCAACCACGGTCAACAGAAAAACAATCCTTCTTTTCATTGCCCCCTCCTCCAGTCTATCATTCTATTTTGTACCTGATATTTCTCTTTGTCAATAATCCATACAGTTGTATTTCCATCAGTTTTGTCCGGGCCGGTTTTTCCTTTTGGAGGTCGTTAGTATAACATCGCCTATTCCTGCACCCAATGTCGATCCCACTACCGGACATTTAACTGTAAGAAGAAAAAATGCAGGGGCGGGTTCATGCGACAGTGTTTCAAAATTTCCCTGCCCTTTGCTCATAATCAAATCAGCACTGTTAAATAAATCAATAAAGTTCTTATCGCATTGTGAAAGCAAGGTTCCCGGAATGTCAGAACCGGATGAAACAATGTCCGCGGTTTTGTCTATTTCAACAAAGAGGGCATCTTCAATTGTTACGTCGTTTATTACCGGTTCTTCCCTTACCGCATACACCAGTCTCTTGGCAGGATAAAGGGTTTTTATTTCCTCAATGAGCAGTCTGTCAAAAACAATCTCTCCTGCGTTGTCTCCGATAAGAAGTATAAGGTTTGAATGTTTTACTCTTCTTTTGAAATCCGTATAATGAAAAAGTCTTTTATTCAACATTGAGTTTTCTTCTTTCAGGATTCTGAAGACTTCCTTTTCCGGTTGAACGGTGTGGTTGGCTCCGTAGTCTATTATATTGCCGGCTATTGAGAGTTCCAGAGCTGTGAGGAGACTATCTTTGGAATCTTTGACCTTCTCTTTAAGTTTTCCATAAATACTCAAAGCAACTCTGTTACTTTTTTTCTTGAGTTTCTCGTAAGGAACGTCCTTCTTGAGATTCCTCTTTATGATGTCATGGATAATTTTTTCCATTTCAGGGGGTGAAGATGCAAGGGGGAATGAAGGAATGACTCTTGATATTTCATCGACTATGCGCTTCTGGATTTTTCTGTCCACTCCCAGTATCTTTGCCGATTCAATGCCCTGCTTGAAAAAACAGGGGATACACTCAAGGTATGTTCTCATTTTTCCGCGGCTTGATCCTTCCCTGCAATCCTTTCGGCTATTTTATTCATTATGCCTGCTGTCTCCGGCAGGTTTTTGAAAAGGATAAAAGGCTGTCCTGAATCGCCGCCTTTTACTATTTCTGGTTCAACAGGTATCCTGCCGAGAAACGGTACCTTCAGTCTCTGGGCGGCTTTTTCACCACCGCCTGTCCCGAACAAATCTATCTCCTTTTTGCAGTGGGGACATATAAAACCTCCCATATTTTCTATAATGCCCATAACGGGTATATTCAGCTTTTTTGCAAATATCACGGATTTTGCAGAGTCCAGTATGGCAACATCCTGGGGCGTTGTTACAATAACTGCTCCATCCAGGCTGTTTATGGTCTGGCAGATGCTTATAAGTTCATCACCTGTCCCGGGCGGCGAGTCAATAATTAAATAATCAAGCACACCCCAATGTACGTCGCCTAAAAGTTGTCTGATAGCTCCGGTTTTCAAGGGGCCGCGCCAGATAACAGGCTCGTCGGGCCTCTCAAGTATCAATGCCATGCTGATTACCTTGAGTCCGTACAGAGTTTCAAGAGGTTCTATTTCGCCGTCCTTGCTTGATAACAGATCCCCTTCAATACCCAGCATCTTTGCAACATTGGGACCGTGCAGGTCTATATCAAGCAAACCGACTTTCCTGCCCGTCAAGGATAACGCGTAAGCCAGGTTAACGGAAACGGTCGTTTTACCCACTCCGCCTTTTCCGCTCATGACCAGTATTTTATGTTTTATTCTGGCCATACGCCCGTTTATTTTATTCTGCTGTTCTTCAAATTTTGTTTGCATATGCATTATGAAATTTTTGACCAGATATTCTTAATTTGCTTGGATACAGTACCATCTCCAAAAAATTCAATGTATGGAACCGACTGCACTATGGATCTGACTACCTCCGGCGAGAAGGGGATGTACCCCGCTATTTCAATGTTTTCTTCCCCGCACATCTTTTCTATATCCGCGGAGTTTTCGGGGTTTATGTCGTATTTATTTATGACGACTTTTGTTTCAACCCCGAAATGTCCAGCAACCTGTATTACCCTTTTCATATCGCTGATGCCTGAAAGGGTGGGTTCCGTCACCACAAGGGCGAGGTCAACGCCTGACATGGATGCGATTACAGGGCATCCTATGCCGGGAGGTCCGTCTATGATGATATATTCCGATTTCTGTTTTTCTGCAATCTTATGCGCCTCCTCCTTGATTCTTGACACGAGTTTGCCGGAATTTTCAGCCGCTACGCCGAGTTTTGCAAAAACGAAAGGTCCGTATTTTGTATCGGAGATGAACCACCTGCCGCTCTCTTTCTTTTTCAATTCTATCGCTTCTACGGGGCATCCGTACCTGCAGGCGCCGCATCCTTCGCAGGAAAATGGGTCTATGAAAATTTTCTCGGCACATCCTTTCTTATCCTTAATTACTCTGATTGCCTCAAACCTGCATACCGTCAAACACTTCCCGCATTTTATGCAGTTGTCCTGATTTATCTCTGCCTCGTAACCTCCTTCAAATACTTCGGTTTTCTTGATATCTGGATGGAGAAGAAGATACAGGTTGGCGGCGTCAACGTCGCAGTCAACCATTACCTTGTTTTTTGCCAGGACAGCCAGAGAGGCCGTCAAAAAAGTTTTCCCTGTCCCTCCTTTTCCGCTTATAACCAGTATCTTTTTCATATTTGCCGTTTTTCAATAATACTGCATATATCCTGAAAAAGCTTCTTGAAAACTTCCGTGTATTCGGGGAATGATTCAACCAGCGGTATTCCCCTGGAGTATGCAACGGCAATCTCTTTTTTAAACGGGATGTGCAGGAGTACGGGAATATTTTCTTTAAGGCAGTATTCTACAACCGCATTATCCCCTATATCCGAACGGTTGATTACGACGCCTGCCGGCACCTTCAGTTCCCTTGTCATCTCCACCGCCAGCGCAAGGTCGTTCAATCCGAAAGGCGTAGGTTCGGTGACCAGGAGACAGAAATCCGAATCGTTAACCGCCTGCACTACCGGACAGCTGGTTCCGGGAGAAGAGTCAATTATATTTATTCTGCCGGCTTTTCTGTGTTTTTTCACCGCCTTTACCAGAGGGACGGGATTGGCCTCCGAGGGTTTCAATCGTCCCTGGGCAAAGAAGATGCCGTTTCTTGCAGTGCCTGTTTCCACCTCGCCTTTTTCCCCGGATACTTCGCTTATTGCCCCTTCGGGGCAGGCCAGTGAGCAGGCGCCGCAGCTGTGGCAGAGTTCATAGAAAAAAAGCACGTTTCCTCTTCGCTTCCCTTCCTCCGGTTTGATAACGGCTATTGCGTTGTAAACACAGGAAGAGGCGCACCCGCCGCAAAAATTGCACTTTTCAATATTTACGCGTGGCCTGGGCAGGTGAACCTTCCTGCGTTCCTTTATTTCCGGTTTCAGAAAGATATAGCCGTCGGGCTCTTCAACGTCGCAGTCAAGAAACCGGACGTTTTTACCACCGAGGGATAAAGCCAGCGAAGTGGAAACAATCGTCTTGCCCGTGCCTCCTTTTCCACTTGCCACCGTTATTGTCATTCCGTCAACCTCTTACCATTCTTGTTCCGCACTTGGGGCAATTTTTCTCAAAGCAGGGTACACCTGCCTGATGTGCAATCTTCTCCCCGCATGACGGACATACGCAAAAACCTCCCGGTCCTGCGGCTCTGCCTCCCATTCTTCCTCCTGCTCCTCTGCCCTGTCCTCTTCTGCCTGTCATGGGACCCTGTCCCATGGGTCCTGTTCCGTCTCCTCTTGGCATGTTACTCACCCCCCTTTACCCGCTTCCACTTCACGCATATAGGTTCATCATCTGCGTCATCGACTTCGTCGGTGTATCCCCTCATACATCTCCTCGTCTCTTCCTTGCTTCTTCCCTCTATACATGAATTGAAAGCGGGCGTCCATTTTCCTCTGTCTTATCTCACTAAGGAATTGCACAAAGCACTTTACACTAATCACTGCTTTTTTTGTGGTCGCATTCTGTTTTTTCTATCCCGTAATTCTTGCCTGCACCGGGCTTGCACAAACTCTCTCCTGATTGAAGTTCTCCTTCCAGAAGTTTTTCTATCGTCTCACTGATCTTCCCGCTGATACCTGCAATAACCCGTATCCCGCGTTCCCTGAATAAGCCGGCGGCGCGCTGTCCCATTCCGCCGCAAATGATGCAGATTACATTTTTTTGATGCAGAAACTCGGGCAGATACCCGGGATGATGTCCCGGATTTTCAACCACCTCCTGTTTTATAATCCTGTTGCTTTCAATATCCACGATGGTGAAAAACGGGCATCTTCCAAAATGAGGCGAAACGGAATCCCCGTCTGTAGAAATGGCAAAACGCATGGCGCACCTCCGATTATTTCCTTTTTCCCATTCCAGAATGGGCTGATACCGTGGGGGTGACCGCAGAATCTGTTTTCAATATTCCTTTTTTGAAGCCTTCCACCGCATCTTTCACCTTGCCGTTCACCCCTGTTATTGCCTTTATGCCTGCCTGTTGCAGTACATTTGCCGCATTGGGTCCCAGATTGCCTGTAATGATGACTTCAGCACCTTTCTCAGCCATCAACTGTCCGTTCTGTATTCCAACACCGCCCATCCCTGCTGCGTTCGTATTGGCCAGCGCTTCAAACTTATCCGAAAGGGTATCGTAAAAAATGAACCAGGCGCACCTGCCGAATCGCGGGTCAACATTGGATTCCAGGTTATTTCCGTCAGCGGTTATGCAGATTTTCATAAGTATTCCTCCGTTAAAAGCAATACCTGCAGGGCGGTTAAGCACCGCCCCGCAGATATACATTCACTTCTGCTTTCCTGCCTCTTTCTCCAGTTCCGCAATCCTCTTCTTCATGCCGGCAAGTTGCTCCTCAAGCATCTTTGTCTCAGATTGCAGCATCTGCATTTCCTGCTGAGGAGTTACTTCCCATACGGCATAAGGGTCGGTTGTCGGATCAGGAGTAAAAGGATAGGAGACAGGTCCTGTCGGATATGGAGCACCCCCAAAATAAGGGTTGCCGTAAAACCATCTTCCACGCATTCCTCTGCCAAATCCGCGGCCAAAACCTCTGCCTCTTCCGAAACCGCGGCCCCATCCAAAACCTGCTCCCCGGCCCCAGACATACGGATTCATATAACCGGGTACTCCATAGCCGGCACAGTATCCTGCCGCCCTGCCTGTCATTGGACCCAAACCCATGGGTCCTGTTCCGTCTCCACCTGGCATATTAATCACCTCCTTTACCCCGAACTCTTACATGCTAAGCTTTCCAAGTGAGGGGTTTTGATTCTTATCTTCACTTCTGCATGTCTCACATAACCCGTAAAAATTTATTATATGATTCTTGATATCAAACTTATGTTTTGCTGAAAGTACTTTCTCTGTTTTTTCAACCAGTTCTTTTTCCTCATCAACAAAATCCGTATAATTGATAATCTTTCTGCATTTTGTGCATATGAGATGATGGTGATGCATCTCTTTATCAGGAATTGCTACCAACTCATACCGTGCCTTTCCATCGCCAAAAGTGAATTTCTGCACAATACCCATGTTGGTCAATAAATCAAGTGTTCTGTAGATTGTGGCAAATCCTATGGAGGGATTCATCCTGCGTACGATGAAATAAATATCTTCAGCGCTGAAGTGTTGCGGACTTCTGGTGAGTATGTTCAATATCACTCTGCGTGCCTCTGTGAACCTTAATCCTTCTTCAATCATTTTCTGCCTTATCCACGGATTTCCATATCGCATTTGCGCTCCTTATTGATAATAATTCTCATTATCATTTTACCTGTATATGAAACGCCTGTCAAGAGATGATTGAAAATACTTCAAAAGGACATTGGTCCCGATGAAAGAAACATGTCCCGATAGAAAGAATCACCGGTCCCGATAGAAAGAATCGAGATGATAAAAGGCGTCAGATGATAAAAGGCATCAGATGATAAAAAGCATCAGATGACGAAAAACGTCAGATGA
>CAYOFY010000022.1:0-4459 GCA_964403465.1 uncultured bacterium | reverse complement strand
CTCGCAATGAAAAAAGAGGTATGAGGTCCCTGCTAAAAATCCCTGTTTACTGCATACAGGGACAAGCTGTGAAGGGATAGCATAAAGCGCCGATTTACGGGAGGAGGTTTTCGGTCGTGACCCTGCCCCAGATCTTTGCCAGGCAGAAGGCTTCGGCATACTCCACACCGCACTGCACACCCCTGAAGCCTGCCACTTTCTCAAGCATCTTGACAGGTTCCGCCTGATGATGTCCCGTGAGCCATTTATACTGGCTTTCGTGGGCAAGAAGCATCTTCTTTTTTGTCTCTAAAAATTCGGTTATGTCAACATAGTGGCTCGGCTCAAAAAGAAAACCGGCAAGCGTTTCCATGTAATAAATAGGCATGATTTTCTCATGCGGTGGTAATTTTGTTTTGAAAAGGGGCAATGTTGCCGTGAGGGCTGCATCAAATACCAGTTGCCCGGTTATGACATGATCGGGCATATAATCGTTTACGCTGTGTGTTATTATCACATCCGGCTTTGCATGCCGTATTATGTCCACAACCGCTATGCGCATCTCCTTTGTGGGGTAAAGGTCAAGGTCCCCGGCAATGGGACCGAGTGCTTCCGCTCCTATTATTGCGGCGGAATTTTTTGCTTCCACGTCCCTTATTCTTGCAAGTTCTTCAGACGTTATGTTCTTGCCGCCCATATTTCCGTTACAGAGATGGGCCATGAAAACCTTGTCTCCTCTTTTTGCATACTTTGCAAGCGTTCCCCCGCACAGTATTTCCAGGTCGTCAGGATGAGCTCCAACAGCCAGTATGTTCATTGTTTTCTCCCACGCCACTCTGTCAATTGCATTCAGCGGCCAACGGACCGGCCAGGTCTTTCAGGAAGAACAGTTTTCCCGGAATTGTCGGCATGAAACTGCTGGGAATCCAGATGCTGGGGCCGTGTCTGAGGGTTACCCACAGACTCATACCCTGCCACATCATGCCTCTCCCGAGCGTTCCGTCAGCTCCGCCTACAATTTTGTCAGCCTTGAGGAATATTCCGGGACCTATCGTGTTGGCAAAGCAAGGAACAAGCGTTGTCCTGCTCTTGAAACTTGTTACGGCATTCTGCTCAATCGTCAGGGGATGGAGTTTTGCGCCAAGACGGTATTCCTGTTTCTTCCATTCTGCCTCCGACCTGAATTCCGCGGCAAAATGCGGTTCCCAGAACGCTATGTGAAAAACCCTGCCAATTCCGAAGATTACAACCAGTCTTGCGCCCCGTTTTTTTAATTCCTTTATCCTTGCGGGGTATTCTGGCAGCGTTTCCTTTGTCGCAAAATGCCTCTGATTCGCGGGGATGGTGAGTTTGCCAAGCGGTCCGTAAAATGCTTCCTGCATTGCATTCTGAAAAGCTCCCGGATTATTTGGAGCGAGTGTTTTTCCGGTGCCGTCGCTCCATTCGTCCATGTTGAAGCCATAGACATGTTTGCAGTCAACACCCCATTCCTTGAGAAAGTAAACAATCCATGCATACATCCCCATGGGACCCACGGGTAGTATCAATATTAATTTTTTCCCTGCTTCCCTCGCAGCGCAGATTTCCATGGCTATCTCATGTCCCATCTTTGCGTTGAATTCCTCCAGCGTACCGCAGGGCACCGGCGAGAAATTTCTGTTCCACCATCTTTGCCTTTCCATGATTCCTTCAGGCGGGTTGCTGCAGCATTTATCTATCTTCTTCATGTCCCATCCTGCAGGAAAAAAGTTTTCCAGAAGAGAACCCTTGATTGTTGTAATAAGATCCATATGCTTTCCTCCTTGCGAAGAGAATTCTTATTATGATAACACAATTTTTTTGTTTGTAAAATTTGACCTTTTCAATTAATTATACTATTGTAAATAACCCTGGAGTTAAACTGTAAACGTATTGTATAAGCCCCCTAATCTCTTTCGCGGAAGGAAGGGTTTAGAGTGAGGGCAGGGAGGGAGAATGGAGAAACTGGCGATTGAGGGTGGAAGACCTGTTAATGCTGAAAAGTTTCCAATGTGGCCGTCATTTTCCGAGAAGTCAATAAGCATGGTTTCCGAGCCACTGAAAACCGGAAAGGTCAATTACTGGACAGGAGACGTGGGTGTAAGGTTTGAAAAGGAATGGGCGAAATGGAACGGTGCAAAGTATGCGGTTACCACGACAAACGGAACAAGTGCCCTGCATACAGCCGTCGCTGCCCTGGAGATAGGTCCGGGCGACGAGGTTATATGCCCGTCATATTCATTTATCGCCTCTTCTTTCTGCGTACTGCAGGCAGGTGCACTTCCTGTTTTCGCGGACGTGGATGAGTCGCACACCCTCAGCCCGAAGGAAATAGAACCGCTGGTTAACAACAGGACGAAGGCGATTATCGTCGTCCATCTCTACGGGGTTGTTGCTGACATGGATCCGATTCTTGCTGTGGCTAAGAAACATGACCTGGCTGTCATAGAGGACTGTGCCCAGTGTTTCGGCGGTATCTATAAGGGCAGAAAAACCGGGACCATCGGCGATGTGGGCTGTTTCAGTTTCTGTCAGAGCAAACATTTTACCACCGGTGGAGAAGGTGGCGCAGTCATAACTGATAACGAGGATTTATGGTGGGAATGCAAGTCGTTCAGGGACCATGGTTATGATGTCAAAGAGCGCCTGCGGCTTCTTGAACTTGAGGCAAAGCTTACCTATATACACAAAAGGGTGGGATTCAATTACAGGATGACCGAGATGCAATCCCTGATCGGTCTGTGTGAACTTGAAAGGTTTGACAGGTGGAATCTTGTGAACAGGAAGAGAAACGCCGGATATCTCATAGACGCATTGAAAGGCCATCCGCTGGTCCTCCATCCACCACTTGATACGAAAGAGCGGCAGAATGCATTCTGGTGGGCGCCGTTTGTGCTGGATGCGGATAGATTGAAAGTTCCCGTGAAGCAGTTTGTTGCGGCGGTTGAGAAAGAGGGAGTGCCTGTTTACGGGGTCCAGTGGCCGGAGATGTACAGGGAAGCCGCATATACCGGAAAGCAGGGGTTTGGCAGACTGCAGTACCCGTTCAATGACCCCAGCGCAAGAAAGATTGATTATACAAAGTTTGACTGTAAGAAGGCGCAATGGCTGTCAAAGAGGACAATGAATTTCTTCCCGCACCCGGTATATGAGATAAAACACATGGAGAAATGTGTTGAGGCGTTCAACAAGGTTGCAAAAGCATATATGAAGTAGTATTTCAAGAACCGTATTTCCTGGAGGATGAAATGAAGAAAGTGAGGATGGGGGTTATAGGTGCCGGCGGCATAGCATACAGAAGAACCATACCCGGCATGTTGAAGGCAAAAAATATAGACCTCAGGGCCGTGATGGATGTGGTGCGGATAAAAGAGATAGCAAGGGAATTTGATGTCCGGAAGGCATATTCCTCCGAGAAAGACATTATCAGAGACCCGGATATTGATGCTGTCTATATTGCAACTCCGGTCTACCTGCATCTGAAACACATAAGGATGGCTGCGGAAAACGGCAAGCATATACTGTGCGAAAAACCGATAACCGCAACTCTCGGGGAAGCCAGGGAAGCGGCGAGCATATGCAGGAAGAACAGAGTTTTCTTTCAGGAAGGTTACATGATGAAATTTCACGGCGCCCATGCAAAGATAAGGGAGATAATAAGAGACGGTAAATTGGGCAGGGTTGTATACATGAGAGCCCAGTTGTCGTGCTGGTATCCGCCCATCAAAGGGGCATGGAGGCAGAACCCGAAAAAAGGCGGGGGTGGCTCCCTGATTGATATGGCCACGCACCTCTACGATCTGCTTGAGTTTTTCATGGACGAGAGAATAAAACGGGTATCGGCTATAACCAACAGTCAGGTTCAGAACTACAAATCCGAGGATTCTTCTACGACGATCCTGGAGTTTGAGTCTGGAACCCACGCGACGGTGGACTGCTTCTTCTGCATCCCTGATGAGTCAACCAGAACCCGTCTTGAGATATACGGTTCGCAGGGGAGTATCTTTACAGAGGGAACGATAGGGCAGAGCGTGGGCGGTGCCATGGAAGGGATATTCGGACTTGGCGAAGGAGGATACGAAGCAAAACAGAGCAAGGACGTTGCACGCAAATTCAGAAGCATCCATTTCAGGAAAATCAATCCCTACACCGCGGAATGCGAGTACTTTGCCGACTGCATTCTGAAAAACAGAGAGCCTGTCATGAACAATCTGAAAAACGCGATTCATATAATGCAGGTTGCGGAGAAGGCATACAGTTCATACAAGCTCAAAAAAATCCTCCGGATATAGGATTTATTGCTTTTTTCTTGCCGAGAGAAGTTCCAAATCGGCCTTATCCTGTTTTCTACCAGAAACTCTTTTACTTTTTATCAGATGTGCAAGATCTATAAAATTAACTTTAATTTTTCCGTATTGTCCCTTTTTGCGGTTTTTCCAGATTTCAGCGAAATCTAAATGGG
>CAYOFY010000021.1:3800-20198 GCA_964403465.1 uncultured bacterium | reverse complement strand
TTTGATTTGTCAAGAAATGGCCGTGTGTTTTTTTGCGACACGGGCTCCAACCTTCCCTTGACATATCAAAAAGCGGCGGGTATAACCTTTCAATTGCAGATATTGAGATTAAAGGTGGGATACGACCATATGGTGAAGGAGTTTATTTCATCCTCGCAGCTGGACAACATAACCGCTAAACTTGACATCGCAGAAGTCATATCAGAATACGTTTCCCTGAAAAAGTCGGGCAAGAACTTCAAGGCATTGTGTCCGTTCCACGAGGAGAAAACGCCCTCTTTTATCGTGAACAGGGAAAAACAGATTTTTCACTGTTTCGGTTGCGGAATCGGGGGCAATGTAATAAAGTTCCTCATGCTTGTTGAAAATCTGCCGTTCCCCCAGGCCGCCGCGATGGCAGCAGGCAAGGCAGGGATCAAGATAGATTTGTCGGGATACCGGCCCGCGGACGAGGAGAAAAGGGAAAGGCTGGTTGGAGCCAACGAATTTGCCGCTCGCTGCTACAGGGAGGCGCTTCTCTCCCAGCAGGGCAAGAGGGCTGCAGAATACCTCTCTGGAAGAAACATTACGGATTCGGAAATAAACCGTTTCGGCATCGGCTTTGCGCCGAACTCCAGGGATTTCCTGCTGAAAAAGACGGTTGAAAACAAACTTGACAGGGATGATTTTGTCAGGGCGGGACTGGTGAATACCGAAGGTGCTGACAGCTTCAGAAACAGGGTAATGTTCCCCATCTTTGATTTCCAGGGAAAGATTGCCGGGTTCGGAGGAAGGGCGCTTGACGACGAACACCTGCCCAAGTATCTGAACACGGGAGAAAACGCGGTGTTCAGCAAGGGCCGGTTGCTCTACGGGCTGAACTGGGCAAAATCCGCGGTGAAGGAGAAGAACTTCGTTCTTATCGTTGAGGGTTATTTTGACGTCCTCAGGATGCACATGAACGGCATTGAAAACTGCGTTGCGCCCATGGGCACATCCCTGACCGACATACACCTGCGGCTCCTGAGAAGATTCACCGAAAAGATACTCCTCGTCTTTGACTCCGACGAGGCCGGCATAAAAGCAAGTTTAAGGAACCTTGAAAATGTTCTCCGCAAGGGGTTTGAAACAAAGATATGCCTCTTGCCTGCAGGTTTTGACCCTGACAAATTTGTTGATGAGTACGGCATGGATGCTTTTAAGAAAGTGATGGGCAAGTCTGTGGATTTTCTTGATTTTGTGCTCGCCGTTGAATCCCGGAGAAACGATGTGAACACGCCGAAAGGCAAATCTTCAATCGCAAGAGAGGCCATGAAACTCATCTCCCTGATACCTGACGGGATTGAAAAATCCGAGTATATCAGGATACTCTCAAGGAAGATAGACCTGAAAGAATCCCTCATAGAGAGCTATATGCCCGATACCAGGGAAACCGCGGATGTTCCGGAAACCGAGAAGAAATCCTTTTCCCCGAACGCCCATGCGGAAAACCTTCTGCTGGAGATCCTGCTCTCCGGGAATGATTACTGGGAACCGTTTCTTGAATGGGAAGGATACCTGAGCCAGAGGATGGAGATTGTGTCACAGACATCAAAGGAACTGCTTAAGAACAACATAGAGATTACCCCGGCGAACCTCATCAGCAACGTTGACGAAGACACTGGCAGATGGATTTCATGGACATCGCTGAAAGAAAATTTTCCCGATGTCGAAAAAAAACAGCAGATCTTCCAGGACTGCCTCAGGAAGATTCACAAGTCATGCATATGCAGGCAGGTTGACGACATCAAGAAGAGGATAAGCGAGAAAAAGGATACGGGTGTTCCTTACAACGAAGAGGTTGAAAAGATACAGGATTTGCTGATTGAACTGAAAAAGGAGTGAACCGATGCGAAAGAAGATGAAAAAGGGAAGGCTTTCCAAGAATGAGAAAGGCCAGAAAATCCAGGAGATTATAGCGCTGGGGAAGAAGAAAAAGCATCTCTCGTGGGATGAAATCAACGATATCCTGCCCATGGAAATGACCAACCAGGAAGAAATAATAGGACTTTTTGACGAACTGGACTCATGGGATATAGACATAGACGAGGAAGAGCCGTTTCCCGTTGAAAAAGAGAAGAGGATAGATACCGACGAGGCAAGAAACCCGCTACGATCCTATCTGAAAGGCGCGGGCACATTTAACCTGCTGACGCACGCGGAAGAGGTTTCCATAGCCAAGGGAATTGAGTGTTGCAAGGGCAGGCTGCAACAATTCCACAGGCAAAAAACCATAAGCAGGAGATACTGCGAAAAATGCGAGATTGAACTCTATGAACTGAGGTCAAGACTGATAAGTTCCAACCTTCGCCTGGTGATAAACATCGCAAAGAGGTACAGCAACCCGAAACTTTCCATACTTGACCTCATACAGGAAGGGAATATCGGGCTTATGAAGGCGGTTGAGAAGTTCAAGTACAGGACAGGCTTCAAGTTCAGCACATACGCAACATGGTGGATAAGGCAGGCTATCACCAGGGCGATAGCAGACCATTCCTCCACCATAAGGATACCTGTGCATATGATTGAGAAGATAAACAAGGTGAAAAAGATAGAGGCAAACCTCTCCCAGGCAAGGCATGACGAGCCGACAAACGAGGACATAGCAAAGAAGATGCACCTGTCCGTGAACAAGGTGAAGACAATAAAGAAGTCAATGAGACCCGACCCTGTTTCCCTTGATATGCCTGTCGGCGATGACGAAAGAACCACCATAGGCGATTTTATTGAAGACATAGAGAATCCCGACCCTCTCAGGCATGCCAAGCACGCCCTGCTCAGGGAAGAACTTGAAAAAGCCCTCATGATTCTTGACGACCGGGAAGAGAAGATTATACGTCTGAGATTCGGACTGGACGATGAAGGTTTCCCGAGGACACTTGAAGAGGTGGGAAACTCGTTTCAACTCACCAGGGAAAGGATACGCCAGATAGAAGCGAAGGCCATCCAGAAACTCAAAAATTCCTGCCGCAGCGAGAAACTGAAACTCTTCATGGACGGCGTATTTGAAGCCGGCGTCTTCAGATAATCAGTTATAACCATCCTTGCAACATGGCAAGCAACCTTGAGTATTCTATGAAATTCTGCCAGGAAATATCCGGCGGAACGCCGTGGTCGCAGCCGGGGAGATACCCGCCGTCCTTGAGAAGAGGTGGGACAACCCTGTAAACCTCCTGCTCCATTATCTTTCCGCCCTTTGCTATGGCACGCTTGTCTATACCGCCGCCGTATGCCATCTTCCTGCCGTAGAGTTTCCTGTATTCCACTATATCGTTGCCGGCGGCAACCTCCAGGGGAACACAGCAGTTGATGCCCGATTCTATCCACAGGGGAATCAGTTCGCCTATGTACCCGTCGGAATCAACCATGACTATCCTGCAGCCGCTCGCCTTTATCTTTTCGGACCAGGCGCTCCATACGGGCATCAGGAATTTTCTTACCATGGCAGGGGAAATCATGCTCTTTTCCTTGTAGGCCATATCCTCGTTAAACAGAACAGAATCAAAGACTATATGCTCCGTTACCCTGTCCAGAAGAGTGAGAACAAAATTTTTCCAGAATTCAACCATCTCCATCACGAAATCCGGCTCCGTCGCCATGAGCATGCAGAGGTTTTCAAAACCGCACCAGTCGCGCAGCTGCCAGAAAGGACCGGAAAAACCTATTGACATCTCATAATCCCTGTTTTTCACCCTCTGCCCTATCTTCATGATGTTAGAAGCAGTTCTTGCAGGGTCATGCGGGTTATACCTTTTCTTCATCTCCTCCCAGTCCTTCGCATTTTCCACGGGAAACTTGTGCCACTTTCTCGTAACAAAATCCTTTGCAGCCCTGAGGTAGGTCAGATCAAAATTGTCGGCAATCTCAACAACCGCCCCCTGCCAGTCCTGAACCAGGTAATGCCCGTCCTTGTGCTCAAGCACTTTTTCTTCAAACTCCGGCATCATCCTGAAGGATATCTTTGGGTCCATCCTCTTCTGCCTGCTCTTCTCCCGCACAACTCCTATCTCCCTGCACAAATGTTCAAACCAGTCTCCTTTTTCCGGCAACCCTTCCGACCTCCACCTTTTCAGCGTTGACTCCCTCGGTCCGCCGGGCCAGAAGTGAACCCTGTCAACCTTCTCGAACAAGAGCCCCTTGACATACCTCTCTCTCTCAGTCATGTCCTCCTCTCCTTTTCCTCAACCACGTCTTCATTGCGAGTATTTTCTATCCCATGAGATTGCCACGCTCCCTCCGGTCGCTCGCAATGACAACACTGTGTCTACTGACAATTTATTTTTCCGGACGGCTTTTTACTCATTAGGATATACAGCAATAACAGGAATGATATTATTTTCAGGCCGATTTGTCCAATCAATCCCAGAGGATTCTTGCCAGGAGGAGATCTCCGATGTACTGCATGTAATTGAAAAAGGAATCGCTGCCAAATTGCTCAGCCCAGAAGAACCTCCTTCCCGGTTCGGAGTGAGGAAAACATCCCTGAAGCCATTCCCCTGTCACAACGAACGTCTGGTTTTCGGAAACGTCGGCGATGCAGAAGTTGCCCATCCTCGCACCCTTTTCCGGGAAAACAATCACTTCCGTATCCCTCAGGACGCACAGCCCTTCCGTATCCACCTGCGCCATGAAAAGCGGCGCCCTGCTTCTCCACACTCCCCCCTCCAGTTTGTTCCTCCGGTTATAGACGAGATAAAGCCCGTCCCCGTGGCTCAACCAGTGCTGCTGGGTATTGTAATTGCCCAGATCCTTCCCGTCATCAAACCTCCAGGGTGTCAGTTCCCCGAAGTGCAGGCCGTCTTCGCTCACGGCGACGTATGCCCTGAGATTATGCCTGACTGTCATGAAATACCTGCCGCGGAAACAAACCATGGACGGCTCGTGCAGTCCCGCTGATTCCCTCACCGTATGAACGCTTCCGTGTTCAACATAATGCAGGTCGGTACCGTCAAAGCGGCATCTCAGAACAGTTACCGCTGAATAAGATTCCTCTTCACCGCTCCTGAACGGCCCGCAATAATAGCCCGGAATAAGGATTGTTCCGTCTTCCATCTCGTGTTTCTGTCCGTTGTAGTAAATACCCAGGCAGAGGTTCCCGGGCAGTTCCATCCTTTTCCACGGCTCAAAGTCCTCCCTGTCAGGATTCCATAACGAATATCCGATGCACCCCTTCATCCCGGAATGCAGGACGTGCTCCTCGTTCTTCTGGTCCACGTCGGTATCCTTGTCCCGCACAAAATGTGTCTGGCAGATAGCGACAAGTCTGTCCGTCTTGCTGTGGTATTGAAGCCCGAACCACGGCTCTTCAAAGATGTGGTCCTGCACGGGTATCTTGTACCAGTTCTGGCAGAGAACAGGGTTTGACCATGTCCTTCCCGCGTCCCTGCTTCTCAGGAACATTTGCGGTCCTATGTCCCCGCCGGTCAGAAGCGTCACGCGGATAAATATCTCGGCTGGCCTTCCTTTTTTCGCCGGGATTACCTCCATGTGGGGTTCAAACCACGCCTGGTTGTTCCTGCGTCCGTGAAGGATGACCTCGTTTTCTATACTTTCAATCCCTGCCATGTGACGGTATCCTTTTCCTGTCAAGGAAGGTGTTTCTGAAGAAGGGCCACGTTTTCCCTGAGCATATCGGGCCTGTCCTTGGGGTAGACGCCTATGCATACCGCATCCTGCGGCCTGAGATGTTCAGCGACAAAGGAGATGGCTTCTTCGGGGTTATTCCTTCCCGCTGCCATCACCTTGTAATGAATTGCCGGCTTTTTCAGTTTCCCTATCAACGCTACCATCGTGTTCCTGTCATCTGCGCCGAAGTACTCGGTCAGGCCTGATTTGTGTTCCGGGTCCTTTTCCCTCAGCGTTGGATTGTAGTAAGAGCACATGTAGAAATCCACGTCCAGGTTTTTTTCCGCCCACTCAATGACCTTCGGGTTATGCGCCGCTATCCCGGCAGGCATACCCGCCTCCCTTATCCTTTCAATAGCGGGGGGAACCTCGTCCAGCCTGTTATTGGCGAAGAGGAAGTCCATCACGCCTCCGTGGATATAACATCCGTCCGCACCGCCTGAAACCGCGTTCATTATTCCGCGTTCAATGGTCCCCAGTTCCGGGCAGGTCTGTGCGACCCACTGTATCTTCCCGCCTTCGTCCCGGTATTCCATAATAACCCTCATGATATGGTGGTCGGCGCGGGCAATAACCGTATTGATTCCCAGTTCCTCCGCGTTCCTTAAGACATCCTTTATCCTTGAGCATGTGTAATAATGTCTCATCTCGGCATCCCTCTCAGGGCTCTGGTGAGAAAACCCGCTGAACGGGTTACTGCCCAGGATGACCCTGCTCACACTCAGTCTGCCGATTTTCACAAAATCCATTTATCCCCCCTGAAAATTCCGCAAGAATGATTTCATAACGGCATTCCCTGTTATTCCTTTTGCTGAAAAGCGCTCCGCATCTCTTCAAGGATTGATGATGCGGCTGAACGCCGGTCGGCAGCGTTTCTTATGGGCCTTCCAACCACGAGATAATCCGCTCCGGCCCGAATCGCATCTGACGGCGTGACAAGGCGCTTGTGGCCGTCGGAGGAACTGCCGGCAGGACGTACGCCGGGGGTAACTATAAGAAGCCTACCGCCTGTTTTTTTCCTGATGAGGGCGGCCTCCCTGCCCGAGGAGATAACCCCGTCGCATCCGCATTCCGCCGCCATCCTTGCCCTGCGCAGGACAACCTCCCCGGGAGACATCCTGATTCCTGTCTCTTCCAGGTCTGAAATCCCGAGATTTGTGAGAAGCGTGACCGCGAGAATCCTGAGGTCGCTCCCGGCCTTGCCTTCAGCCGCGGCCTTCATTGCCTGCCTTTCAGCATGCACTGTCAGGAACGTCACACCCAGGCCGGACACCTGCCTGACCGCATCCCTCACGGTATCCGCTATGTCAAGAAATTTCAGGTCCAGGAAGACTTTCTTGCCCCTTCTTACCAGTTCCCTCACAAACCCTGAGCCCGCAACGCTGTGCAGTATAATGCCCACCTTGAAAAAATCAATAATCCCGTCAAGTTCATCCACGTATCTTTCCGCTTCGCCCGCGGTCGGGACATCCAGGGCGAAGATAAGCCGTTCCTTCGGGTCAACATTTCCCATTCTTCGCTATCTCCCTGACTTCCTGCTCCAGACCTCAATAAAATATTCCAGCGACCTGTCGTAGGTCCTTTCCGCTTCAGGAGGAAACAGACACCCGGGCAACTGCCTCTGCGCCCAGTGGTAACTGATGCATTCGCAGCACAGCCCCTTCCTGCTGCAACCCTTGTAGGTACAGGTACACTCTTTCAGGTTTTTTTCCCTGTTGCATATTTCTTCCATTTTCCCTCCCATGCCTGACCCGCCGGTATATCTATATCATACACCTTTTCCCCTGCATCATCAATCCGGCAGGTGCGCAACCCTGCGAAAACTTGACAATGGCCTGAAAAATGATACATTTCTACTCTGTTGAACATGCCGTATTTCCAGGCAGACCAGGGGAGGGAATATGAGAAAACGCGGCAGGGAGGAAATAAAGATAGCGCTTGTGGGAGCAGGCAGCAACAGTTTTGGCAGGGCCGTTATCGCGGACGTCCTTTCTTCGCGCGACCTGGCAAAAAGAGACACGACCCTGTTCCTGATGGACATAGACGAGGCGGCGCTGAAAAAGATGTTCCTCTTCGCCGGACTGGTAAAAGAGCATAGAAAGACTCCCGTGAGAATCCATGCCGCCACGGACTACAGGGAAGCGCTGTCGGGAGCAGACTACGTGATAACATCAGTGGCAAGGAAACGCATGGAGTGCTGGGAAAAGGAGTTCTGCATACCCGTTTCTCTCGGTTTCAGGCATGTGCTCGGAGAAAACGGTGGACCTGGCGCGGCCTTCCATACCCTGCGCAGCCTTCACCTGGTGATTCCCGTATGCAGGGAAATGGAAAAGTTCTGTCCCGAAGCCCTCCTGCTCAATTTCTACACCTGGGATTTCAGCAGGGCGGCGACCGATGCCGGGTCCATCCCTTCCTGCTTGAAGAGATATTCCGGCTCGCCTGAACTTCCGTAACGTGTTACACCCCTCCTTAAGAATTTCCCGGTGTATTTCTTCTCCAGAAGATACCTTGCCACGGTCATCCCCAGCCCGGTCTCTATGTGATGGTCTTCCATCGTCAGAATCAGCCCTGTCGCAATCGCCTTATCAATAACCTTCCTGTCTATCTCCAGGGGACAGCTCATATTGATAATACCTATGCTTATCCCTTCCGCCTTGAGCAGTTCAACAGCCTTAAGTGCGCGGGAGACCAGGCATCCCATGGTTATTATGTATCCGCTCTTGCCTTCGCGCAGTATATCCGCCTTGCCGTATTCAAACCTGTAGTTTTCGTCAAAATACACTCCGCCGTCTTTTTCGGTTGCAACGGTAACGGTCTTGGACCTGCCCATGCCCACAAACCAGTTCCCGGGCTCTCCGGCAACGTATCTTATCACCCTGTCCGTCTGGTTGGGATCGGCAGGGATAACTATCCTGAACCCGAAAAGATTCCTTATGGTTCCTATATAATCAATGCACTGGTGCGTCTTTCCGTCTTCGCCCACGTCCAGCCCGACATGCGTGCATACAAGCTTAAGGTTGGTATAGTTGAGGTCGTTCAGGCGGGACTGGTTGTACGTCTCGTCAATGCCGAAAACTGCGAAATCGGAAAAGAAACTTATCACCCTGTCCGTGGAAATCGCACCCGCTATGGTGGCGGCATTGTGCTCCTGTACTCCCACCTGGAAAAAGTTTCCCGGAAATTCTTTGGCGAACATGTCGGTCTTCACCGACGTGGCAAGGTCGCAGTCAAAAACGGCAAACGGGTATTCCCTGTTTCCCGCGTTCGCCTTTGCAATGTCCAGAAGCGCTTTCCCGTAGGCACTGCGGTTATCAGTCTTCTCGTCCTTCTTGTAAACAACGGCCGCGCCTTTTTCCAGTTTTGGCGCAAAATGGAACTTTCTCTCTTTATAGCCCCTTTTCTCTCCCCTGAGTTTCCTGTATTTCTCAAGAGCGGGCGGCAGGCCAACTTCAGCCATAGCCTTGACATATGCCTGTTCGTCAAGCGTCTTCCCGTGGTAGCGGTAGTCGTTTTCCATGAAAGATACGCCTTTGCCGATAACGGTGTTCGCTATGATGCAGACCGGCTTATCCATGCTGACGGACTTGCGCAGGGTATCATACAGTTCCGTGAAGTTATGACCGTCCACTTCCAGCGTCTCCCAGCCGTCGGCCCGGTAATTGCCGGATATGCTGCACGGCATGATATCGCAGGTTTTTCCGCTTATCTGTATATTGTTATTGTCAATCACAACCGTTATGTTTTTCAAGCCGTACTTCGCCGCAAACCTCCTGGCTTCCGCCACCTGTCCCTTGGTGCTCTCCCCGTCGCTCATCAGCACAAAAACATGCGTGTCCCTTTTATGCAGCCTGTCGCCAAGCGCAAAGCCGCAGCCGGCAGAAAGGCCCTGCCCCAGATTGCCGCTGCTCCATTCCACGCCCGGAACGCTCCTGACAACATGGCCCTCAAAGATACTGCCGGAATAGCGGAAGGTCGCAACCGCCTCGTCCACGTTGAAAAAACCCAGCCTGCCCAGCACGGAAAAGACGCCGGGGGACGTATGCCCGTGGCTTACAACAATCTTGTCCCTTGACGGGTCGTCAACCCTGTCCGGAGCAACACTGGCATAAGAATAAACCGTAAGGTATATGTCCAGGGAGGACATTGACCCGCCCGGATGCCCCGAATTGGCAAGGGTTGTCATCGTCAGTATGTCGCCTTTGCACAGCTTGCTCAGTTCTTTCAGTTTCGCAATATCATTATCAGTTAACCTTTCCTTTTCAAATCTCCCCATTCTCTCTCCTCCCGTTGTTCCGCAAAATTGCTGATTGTAGTTTTCTATTATAGCACAAAAGAGGTTCAGTATATCGTCAGGATGTTTTGAGGGTGTGGATCTTGCGGAGGCCTTCTGCTATGACAAATCCGGCGAGAGCCACGAGAATGATGGCGATATTACCCAGGAGGAAGTTCTTGCTCCGGTAGAAACCCTGCGCCTGGTAGAGCAAGGCGGTGATTGTCGTGAGGAACATGAACAGAGCCGGCAGGAACGTTGCGAGTGAAACTTTCTTCCGCCACCTCAGGAGAAACATCCCTGCCACAAAAAGCGCTATGGCGGCCACCAGCTGGTTTGCGGCGCCGAAGACAGGCCATATCTTCTGCCAGTTGCCGAAGGCAAGCCAGCCGGCTATAAGAACGATGAAGAAGGTGGAAAAGTACCTGTTCCTGAATATCTTAACGTTCCAGCTCTCTCCAAATAACTCCTGTGAAATATACCGGGTAATCCTTGCGGAGGTATCAAGCGTGGTCAGGACAAACGCGTTTATCATGACAATCGCCAGCATCTTGCCCACATCAGGGTTAAGTATCCTTGAGATTACCTGTCCGTAGCCGGTTGCGAACGTGCCAATCCAGTTGCCCGTGGCCATCAATTCCGGGTAGTTGAACGACGAGCCGTCTTTCTTCCAGTAAAGCCCGGCGCACACGCACAACAGGGCCAGCACTGAAAGCACCCCCTCAGTCAGCATGCTGCCGTACCCTATCTTTTTCGCATCCTTCTCGCTCGTTATCTGTTTTGAGGTGGTCCCGCTGGCAACAAGGCTGTGAAAACCGCTTATTGCGCCGCAGGCGATGATAACAAACATCATGGGCCACAGAGTCCCCTTCTGCCCGGCAGCAGTAAAAGATATGTATGCCGGAGTGTTGATGGCAGGTCTTGAGGTGAAAAGCCCGGCATACCCCAGAACAAGTCCTGCAATCAATAGAAAAGAGGAGAGGTAATCCCTCGGCTGAAGGAGAAGGTTGACCGGCATGATGCTTGCGACAAACGAATATGCCACCAGTATGATAATCCAGAGTTTCAGGGGCTCCGCCACGGAAAAGGAAACAGGGTATCTGTTGCCGACCACAAAAAGGGAGGAAAGCAGTACAAGCGCCCCGATTGTGGCGTATATGTAATGGCAGTTGAACCGGTAAACAAGCAGCCCGAAGAGCATCGCTATCAGGATAAGCCCGAAGGTCGGGATGACAATCTCGGGCGCCTGAACGAAAGTATTTGCGGTAACGGAAACAAAGACCGCCACCACGAGTATGAGCGCAAGCCATATGAAAAGAGAGAAGAGTATCCTGCTCCTGCGCCCCATGACCGATTCGGTAATCTCCCCTATTGACCTGCCTTTATGTCGCATGCTTAAAACGAGGGCGGAGAAGTCGTGCATTCCACCCAGAAGGATGGAACCGAGGATTACCCAGAGAGCAGCAGGCAGCCATCCCCACAGCATGCAGGCGATGACAGGACCCAGTATGGGGCCGGCTCCGGCGATTGAGGCAAAGTGATGGCCGAACAGTATCGTCCAGTGGCGGGCAGGAACATAATCCACGCCGTCCTGCTTCTCCATCACCGGGGTCTTCCTGCCGGCGGAGATATCCCACATTCTTTCCATAAAACGACCGTAAAAACGGTATGCCACAATGAAAAGAACCAGTGAAAACACCACGATCAGCAGGGAATTCATCTCTTACCCCCTCTCTTGTACCAGTTTCAATTCATACACAGAGTGCGGCGGCAAGGAAGAGGCAACGAGGCGTATTTTAAAATACGTCGAGGCAGCCAATGACGCAGCCAACAAAACTATGTGTGTGAAGTCAAACTGGTATCACATTTTTTGAGAAGTATCTCCCATCTCCTGTCAACCTCCTGCTGGATGTTTTCAAGCAGTGCCTGGTTCTCGGGCTTGAAGAGATGGGCGAACCTTCTCTGCATCTTGAACCACTCTGCAACCGGCTTCTTCTCCTTCGGTTTGTAGGTCAATTTATACTTTCCTTCCACGACCTCGTAAAGGGGCCAGATGCATGTATCCGCAGCAACCCGGGAAATCTCCATCGTGAGTTCCGGCTCATGGGGCCAGCCCAGGCGGCACGGCGTAAGCACATCAATGAAGGTGAACCCGTCAAAAGAAATTGCCTTTTCCACCTTGTTCACAAGGTCATTCCACCTGCCTGGAATTGAGGTTGCAACGTAAGGGATGTTGTGCGCAACCATTATTGAAGCAACATCCTTGGGAAACTGTACCTTGCCGGGTATGACTTTGCCCAGGGGCGAGGTTGTGGTATGCGCCGCTTTGGGAGTTGCGGAAGAGCGCTGAATACCGGTGTTATGGACTACTATTCCATCAGCAATAAAGTTATGTTCATCCTCAACTCTTAAGTCAAGAGTAGGCTCCTCTCCCACCAATTTTAGACTTTTTACTTTTTCTACATCAAAATATTTATTTTCTATTAGGAAATTTTGGTACCTGTATTGATTCCTGTACTTTTCCAGATTCCATTTACCTCTTTTACTAAAACACACATATCCATATTTAACATCTTTCAGAAGTTCTCTATCTACGCATTTTGTTCCTTTTTCTTTACTCTGCCAGTGGATATCTCCAACTCTATAGTTTGTAATCTGCAGTAATAACTTAAGAGTTCTCAAAAGTTCAGAGCTCGCTGATACATAACGGCAACTATTTCCTGTCTTATATCCGTCAGACAGCATCAATCCGTCAATAAAACTCTCTCTTTCTTCTATTGGCAAAGTGAAGAGCCATCGTGGAATAGTCTTATTTTTTGCTCCTTTGCCAAAACCTAAAGAGTCAATAAATCTTGCCACATTTACAGAATTTATATAGATATAAACTTCATCTGTTCTGAAATTTCCGCCAAAAATTTTGTTATGAATGTCTATCAGGACTTCCCGCCCCTCGCTGTTTTCGGGTAAAGCAAAACCCACTTCTCCTTTCTCGTTCCTTACCCAGCCGTCTCCGACATACAAACCCAGATATTTCATTAAGTCAGGACTGGAATGCCCGGGTATATTAGTATCATTGAGTTTATTTACCTTATAGTCATCTGTGGTAACTCTTGTAAAACTGAACTCAGCAGTTCTCCCCGGATTTATGTTTTTTAAAACTACAACCTCATCTCCTGTCTTAACTTCGGATAGTGTTTTCCAGATAAAGTTATTTTTTCTTCCTCTTCCGTTTCTTTTCAAAATTAGAAAAGGATGGTTATCTGTGGCTTTTATTGAATGATGTAGAGTCTTAAGTTCATAAACAGGTTTTATTCCATTATCAAAAACACCGGTGCATTTTTTCAAAACTGGCTGATAGGTTTTTTGGTCAAAAGCATAAATCAGTTCTCCTTCCTTTATATCTGTTATTTTCTTAAGCCCTTCTTTGGTCATTATAAGAGATGACGTACTTAAGCAATTCATATAAGCCTGATTGTTGCAGCAGACGTAAAGCATCCTGTGTCCCCGCTCTGCCGCGCCTGAAAGTGACTGGAGCCCTATGTCGTACGTCCCGCCGTCGCCTCCAAATGCCACAAAAACCGCATCCTTGTCTATCTTCCCCTGCTTCTTCAATGCCCGGTAAGCCGCTTCCACGCCGCTCACTGTCGCCGCAACATTCTCAAAGGCTGAGTGTATCCACGGAACGTTCCATGCCGAATACGGGAAGATAGTGCTTGCCACCTCCAGGCAGCCAGTCGCATTCCCCACGATAACCGGTCTGTCTATGGCAAGCATGACAAGCCTCGCAACAATGCCCTCTCCGCAGCCGGCACACAGACGGTGGCCCGACAAGAATCCTTCTTCTCTTTTTGCAAGTTGTTTTATACTCGGCATTTGTAATACCTCCCGTTTAAAACCGTGCGATAAATCGCACCGCTACATTTATCCGACAAAAAACGCCGCTATTCCCTGACACCCACGTACTTCAAGGTATATTCTTTTTTGCCTGCTGCTGCGGATTTCAGAACTTCCTCAAACATACACCTTATGTCTTCAATCGTAACATCCCTGCCGCCAAGACCGTAGATATAGTTCTGGACAACCGGTTTTTTCCCTGGCAGGTCATAGAGGGCCGCGCATACCTCAGGATATAGCGGACCTGATACCGCACTCATGCCCTCAGCCCTGTCCATGACACCCAGCGCTTTTACGCCCGACAGTGCTTGCGCAAGCATCTCCGCAGGGAAGGGCCTGTAAACCCGCAGTTTCAAAAGCCCCACCTTCTTGCCTTCCGCGCGCATCATGTCAACGATATCTTTTGCGGTTCCCGCCGTGGAACCCATAACCACAATTGCAGCATCAGCATCCGCAAGTTTATATTCTTCAAAAAAGCCGTATTCCCTGCCGAATCTCTTACCGAACTCCGTGCCGATTTCCGGGATAACCCTCATCGCGTTGAACATCCCTTCCGCGGACTGCCTCTTGTGTTCAAAATAGTAGTCCTGGAGGTCAAGAGCGCCCAGGGTTATGGGCTTCCCTTCTTTCAGGCTCTTTGCAAGAGTTGCCCTGTCAGGAACTTCACCCACGAAACCCTGGACTTCTGCGTCGGAGAGCATCTCAAGCGTTTCAAGGCAGTGGCTGAGTATGAATCCGTCTGTTGTCGCCATGACGGGAAGTTTCACATCGGGATGTTCCGCTATTCTCACCGCTTGGATGATGTTGTCGTACGCCTCCTGCACGTTTTCCGAAAAAATCTGTATCCATCCGGAGTCCCTCGCTCCAAGGGTGTCCGAATGGTCGCAGTGTATGTTTATGGGGGACGAAAGCGTCCTGTTTACAACCGCCATGACGATGGGAAGCCGCAATCCCCCGGCGATATAAAGCATCTCCCACATCAGCGCGAGCCCCTGGGAAGAGGTGCCGGTCATCGCCCGCGCCCCGGCTGCGCTGGCGCCGATGCAGGCGCTCATGGCGCTGTGCTCGCTCTCCACCGCCACGAATTCCGTCTTCACAAGGCCGTCCGCAACGAACTGAGAAAATATCTGGACTATCTCGGTGGCAGGCGTTATGGGATAGGCGGCAACAACGTCAGGATTTATCTGTCGCATCGCTTCTGCAAATGCCTCGTTACCTGTTCTGGCTGCTTTCATTTTCCGCTCCCTTTACCCCGAACCGACGTTGTTTGTCGTTGCGAGCCGTATTGTGGCGTGGCAATCTCATGAGATTGCTTCGTCATTACATTCCTCGCAATGACAATCAAGGTGAGGGGTTTTGATTTTGCTCCTCAATCTGTTGCTTTCCAATCTTGTTTTTCAGTTTTCCAAGGTTGGCTTTCAGGTTTTCAAGATTGCCTATGATACTGTCTATCTTTTCCGCGCTTTCCTCAACATCCTTGACAAGGAACCGGTAGGAATCAAGCTCCGATTTCAACTCCGAGATTTCTATATCCTTCTGCGCCCTGTTCTTCTCGGAAACAGCGTAAAGTATTCCGAATGCAACCCACCCCGAGAGGACAAGGATAAGCACCGCCAATTTCACAATGGATTTTTTCATTTTTCTGCCTCCTGTTCATTGACCATCTTTATCGCATCCTTCGGGCATTCGTAAGCGCAGATTCCGCAGCCCTTGCAATAGTCATAGTCAAACGCCTCAAATTTCCCGGTTTCGGCATTTACCTTCACGGCGCTGTCAGGACAGGAAACCCAGCAAAAGAAGCAGTGGATGCATTTCTCCGGGATATGAACAGGCCTGTCGGTACGCCAGTTGCCTGTTTTGAACTTGAGAGAGGACCCGCCTTCAAGGACATCGCCTTCGGGAAGTTCCTTCCATGTCGCTTTTTTCTCTTCCATTGTTACACTCCTTTACCCCGAACTCTTTCTTGCTACGCCCTCAAAGTGAGGGGTTTTGTTTTTCAAGTTTTTCAAACACCCTTAACTTCTTGATAGGCCCGCTTGATAGCCGCAAGATTGCCCTCCACTATCTCGGGCCTGTTCCTGAACTTCTTTTCAAGTTTCGTTTTTGTATCTTCCAGCAGGTCGTCAATTCCCAGTATTCTTGTTACCTTAACAAGCGCTCCTATCATCGGAGTATTGGGTATGTTCTTGCCTATTGTCTCCGTGGCTATGGCAGAGGCATCAACCGTGCAGACCCTCCCCCTGTAATTCAACTGTTTCTTTATCTCCTCTGAGGCAAGCGGCGTATTGACGATCAGGACTCCCTTTTCCGGGTCAAGCCCCTTTGTAACATCCACCTGCCCGACGAGCGTAACGTCAAGAACCAGGACAACGTCGGGATTTTCAATGCCGGAATGCAGCCGTATGGGGTCGGAACTTATCCTGTTAAAGGACTGCACCGGCGCGCCCATCCTCTCGGGTCCGTATTCGGGAAATGCCTGTATGTACTTGCCGGTGGACAGCGCCGCATCTCCGAAAAGAAGGGCAGCTGTCTTTGCGCCCTGCCCGCCCCTTCCATGCCATCTTATCTCAAAAATCCTGTTAGCCATTATT
>CAYOFY010000021.1:0-3700 GCA_964403465.1 uncultured bacterium | reverse complement strand
TTTATAGAAAAGCATAAAAAGTCTGATTGTCACAATCTCCAGGACCGCAAAGAAGCAGAAGATTGCGGATAGAACAAAAAAATCCTTCTTATTATACACCTTCATAAGAAAAAGGGCAAAAAACCACAAGGGGATTACCAGAAGCCCCAGCCTGACGATATCAGCAAGGTTTCCCCTGGCGAAAGCCATGCTCTTCCTGACCGCCGGCAACAGAGGGCTGTCCTCAACGATAATAACGAGCGGGGTGAAAAGCGTCAGCATGATAAGGTATATGGGAAAAGATATCCACAGAACGGTGAATCCCGTGATGAACCCTGCCGCGGCAAGGGAGGAGTCTTTGACAATTTCAATCATGCTCAAACAGAAGGCGGCTATGAACAGGCCGGCTGCGGTGACAAGCAACTTGTAATACAGCGTCCTGCCAAAAAAATATCCTCCCTTTGCAAACATGTCCTTCATGTCAAGTTTCCCGTCAAAAAGGGATTGTTTGATACCGTAGTACACGGCCACGGTTATGTAGTTTTCAAGAATTATGAAGAACAACTGCAGAACGAGCATATAACCCTGGGAAAGTTGCAGGGAGAGCATGATATAAGAAACTGCCAGGTAAACAAGGACGAAAAGAGAGAGAAGAAACTCCCTGCGCCTGAAGACAACCCCCTCTTTTATGACTGCTTTCAGTAACGTGTTCATCATTCTTCCCTAACCCCGAATCCTGACCCCGGGCCTAATTTCTTTATATAATCCACGACCCATTGCACCGCTTTCTCAGCATCCACCTCAACGAACCTGTTTTCTTTCCTTATCTTGACCTCCACATTCCTTTTTTCCACAAATTTCTTGCCGACGACAACCCACAGGGGGATACCCACAAGGTCCGCATCCGAGAACTTGAACCCGACGCTACCCTCCCTGTCGTCAAGAAGCGCCTCAACGTTCTCTCTCACCAGTCCGTCATGAATCTTCTCCGCGGTTGATCGCAGGACATCATCCCCTGCATTGACGGGTATGACAAGTGTGCTGAAAGGCGCTATGGAAAGCGGCCATATAATCCCTTTTTCGTCATTGTTTCCTTCAACTGCCGCAGCGACTATCCTGCTCACGCCTATCCCGTAACAGCCCATAACCGCAGGTTTTTCCCTGCCGTCCCTGTCAACAAAGAAAGCCTTCATCGCCTCGCTGTACTGGGTGCCCAGTTTAAAAAGGTGTCCGACCTCCAGTTCCGGGCACTCCCCCTTCGCGACAAACTCTTCTGAAAATTTCCCGCCTATAATCCCGGAGTCCGCCTGCCGGATGGAAAAGACAAGGCCGCTCCTGTTAAATATGTTCTCATAGGCCTGTTTCATCCTGAGGTACATTTCATCAAGTCCCTTCTCGTCAAGGTCAAAACTGTACGCGTCCTTCATCAGAAACTCCCTCGCCCTCACAATGCCGAACCTCGGTCTCATCTCGTCCCGGAACTTTGTCTGTATCTGGTAAAGCGTCAGGGGCAGCTGCTTCCATGAATTTACATATCTCCTGAAAATGTCGGTAATCACCTCTTCGTGAGTGGGTCCGAAAACCATGAGCCGTTTGTGCCTGTCGGTGAACCGTATCATCTCGTCTCCCATCTTCTCCAGCCGTCCGCTCTCCTTCCACAGGACCGCCGGCTGCAAAGCGGGCATAAGCAGTTCAACCGCACCGGCCTTGTTCATCTCGTCCCTTACAATGCCCTCAACCTTCCTCAAAACGTTGTAGCCGGCAGGCAGATAGGTGTAAACGCCCGAGGACGTCTTGTCCACCAACCCTGCCCTGAACATCAGTTTATGGCTTATCGTCTCGGCATCCCTGGGGGCCTCCTTTGAGGTCGGCATGAAATATCTGCTCCATCTCATTTTTTGAATCTCCTTTTTTAGAAACAGTGCGATGAATCGCACCGCTACAATCTCAATTCCCCTTATGATACATCGCAACCCTGAACATTTCAAGAAAAACGTGTTTTTTACACAAGAATGAAGTTATGCGATAAAATAGAAAAGTCAGGAGGAACGTTTATGAACATCAGATACCGGCATACGCAGACCGGCTGGCTCATGATATACGTATTCTCGTTCATCATTGTCGGCTGCCTGCTGATTTATAAGGGATATAATGCTGACCTGCTTTCTCTTTTCATCATAATGTCAATCTGCCTTGCCCTGTTTTACAGTCTGACCGTAACCATAGGCGAGAATCTCCTGGAAATCCGCTTCGGGATAGGACTCATAAGGAAAAGGTTCCTGCTGAAAGATATGACCGGGTGCCGTGCCGTGAAGAACCGCTGGTACTACGGCTGGGGCATTCACTATACGCCGGAGGGCTGGCTTTATAACGTTTCCGGTTTTGACGCGGTTGAGGTCACCACAAAATCAGGAAAAAAATACCGCATCGGCACCGATGTCCCCACGGAACTTGAACATGCCATCCGTTCCTCTCTCAAACTGCCTTGAATTCATTGAAAATGCCCGGAGGACTCTGAGGAAATTCTGACGAAGGGCAAGAAGCAGCCAACCGTAACGAGAACCAGGGATTTCAGAAAATTTTGCCGGGGTTAAGGATATTCTTCGGGTCAAAAACCCTCTTTATCTCCTTCATCATCCGTAAAGCGGGTTCATCGGTGAACAGACCGAGGTACTCCTTCTTTGCCAGCCCTATGCCGTGTTCGCCGGAGACCTTTCCGCCCCGCTTCTTTGCATCCAGGTGTATCTCCCTGCGGACTTCCGGATAAATTTCCTTCCAGCCGGAGATTTCTTTCCCTTCCCTGTCGGTCTTCATGATGTGGGTATGCAGGTTTCCGTCTGCGGCATGTCCGTAGGTGGGAAGCCACATGCTATATCTTTCCGAGAGTTCCTCCACGTACCGTATATGCTCTTCCATCCGGCTCCGCGGAAGTACGATATCAAGTATCTCAACCGTCCTTGACTTCAGCGCCTCATAGACAAGGCTCCTTATCGCAAGAATCTCCTCCTGTTTCTCCTGTGCCTGCGCAACGAAAACGTCTATGGCGTTGTGTTTCATTGAAATTTCCGAAATCCTTTCGCTTGTTGAGAGAAGTTCGTTTTCCTCCCCCTCAAGAATTATCATGAGAAAGAACTCTCCCTGTCGCACGGGCCAGTCCTTTCCCAGGTAATCTTCTGAAACGGAGATCACCTGCCGGCCGATGAATTCAAGGGCAAGGGGAAGCACCCCTGACACGAGCATGCTGGGGACGGACCTGAAAGCATCAAAGATGCTGTCAAAAGGGATAATCAGCGTCAAGGTTGAGGCAGGCGCAGGCATCATGGAAAGGGTTGCCTTCGTGATAACCCCGAGAGTCCCCTCGGACCCGATCATGAGATGCATGAGGCTGTATCCTGAACTGTCCTTGAGTATCCTGCCGCCCAGGATTGTAATGCTGCCGTCAGGCAAGACCACCTCCAGCGCCCTCGCGAAGTTTCTCACCGTGCCGTATTTCACCGCGCGGGAGCCGCCGGCATTGGTTGCAATGACCCCGCCAACCGTCGCACTCTCCTCCCCGGGATGCGGGGGGAAAAACAGTTTATGTCCCTTTATGGCCGCGTAAAAGTCCTTGAGGGAAACCCCTGCCTCCATCTCGGCCATGAGGTTTCCAGTATCAATATCAACTATCCTGTTCATGTTCTCCATGCTCAGGACAACCCCCCCGAATGACGGAACGCAACCC
>CAYOFY010000020.1:0-21499 GCA_964403465.1 uncultured bacterium | reverse complement strand
ATACCAACTCTTATCCGCATTGCTCAACTTCTTCAGTATTTTCTTTATGGGGAGGGACTGGGAATTTCCCTCAGGAATTTATCGGAGCCACGTGTCAATATTTTCTCTAACGAAAGAGTCGTCCCTGAGGTGGGGGTAGGCGAGATAGACCCTGTCTATCTCTTCCTTCTGTCCTGGTGAAAGGGTTTCTGCCGGGTTGCTGCACCATATCCCTTTTAACAAACCAGACCTTCTTAACATTTCGTTTATACCGGGTATGCAACCCCTGAAATTGTTGGCGGCATCAAATATGGCCGAATTGCTGTCCGTTATCTGAAAGGATTTTTTCAACAGGGAACATGGTATCTCTTTTCCTCTTCTGAGTTCCTTTATTTCCTCAAGGAGTTCAACGGCCTTGCGTGTCCAGAATGCCCAGTGTCCGAGCAAACCTCCCGCCATTCTGACGCGTTTGCCGTAGAATTCATAAGGCGTCACGAGGTCCGCGACGATACTGTCATCGTTTCCCGTGTACAATGCAATCTCCTTTTCTCTCCCCGATGTTATGAGTGCGCGAATGACGTCAAGCGTAGAATACCTGTTGAAGGGCGCTATTTTTACCGCAACCGCGTTTTCTATCCTGAAGAACTGCTGCCAGAACCTGAAACTCAGTGTCCTTCCGCCTGCCAGGGGCTGAAGATAAAAGCCGAAAAGGGGTATTATGTCTGCCACCGCTCTTGAGTGGTCAAGGAGTTTTGCTTCCGGGGCATTTCTGAACGCACCCAGACTGAGAAGTCCCATGTCGTAGCCGTAATCCCTGGCTTCCCGCGCCTCCCTGACGGCATCCCTCGTGTTTCCGCAAATCCCCGCTATCTTTACTATCGTTTCAGAAGCACTTTTCCCTGCCGTCTCGGATGCCAGTTCAAGAACCGGCCTGTACAGACCGACCTTGCTGTCATGTATTTCAAACTGTGTGGTGTGTACCCCCACCGCGATACCTCCGGCTCCCGCCGCGATATAGTACCTGGTCAGCGCAACCTGTCTTCTCTCGTCCAGTCTGCGCCTGGCATCCAGCGCCAGAGGATGTGCAGGTATGACGGTACCCTTTCGCAATATCCGCACTGCTTTTTTTGAAGGCATCGGAGAAGACATGCTAAAACCTCCCGTTCTTTGTCTCAAAATGCGTGGGTTTATCAAACGTAGGATTTCCCTTCTTAATCCATTCACCCACCCACGTTATCATCTGCTCCGCGGTTATCTCGGAATCACCGAATGTTTCGTAGAAAAAGGATGGGTTTGAAAGAAGCGCGGTCTCTTCTTCCTCGTTCACGAAAACCGGTTTTTTCCCGAAAATACTGGCAAATTCTTCAGCGGTTTTGCGGACAGAAATTATCTCTCTCCCGGTAAGGTTGATTATTGCAGGAGGAATAGAACACAGTGAGAAACACTCTATTATCCCTCTGTTTGCGTCGGCCTGCCATATCACATTTACATATCCCATCCTGAGGTCAATGGAATCACCGTTCATAACCCGTCTGGCTATATCCACGAGAACGCCATATCTCAATTCCACGGCATAATTCAGCCTTATGGTTGCAACAGGCGTTCTGTTTTTCTCCGAAAAATACTGGAATATTCTCTCCCTGCCAAGACAGGATTGCGCATATTCTCCGACAGGTTCTGGAGGATGCTCTTCGGTGCACCCGCCTTCGGCGACCTTTGTGAGGGGATAGACGTTCCCCGTGGAGAGTGCCACAATTCTGGAGTATCTGTATTTCTCGGCAACAAGGGCAGGAACGAGCGTATTCATTGCCCATGTGAGCGGCTCTTTTCCTGTCGTTCCGAATTTCATTCCGGCGAGGAATACGACGTTTTCAGCATCGGGCAATTTCTCCACATTTTTCCTTTCAAGCAGGTTGCATTCAACAGTTTCTATGCCGCTTCTTTCCAGAGTTTCCCTTATGGTCTTATCCGAGAATCTGGATACGCCTGTAATCTTTTTCTTGATTCCGGACTCAAGGCAACTACGTACGAGCATCCTTGCGATGGTTGGACCCATCTTGCCGGCAACGCCAAGGATAACAATATCTCCATTCAGACGGGCAACAACCCTGTTCACGTTTCCCGACGGGGAAGAAAGGATATCTTCAAGTTCTTCAACTGTTTCAATCATTCTGACGGCATAAGAACCATGGTTATGGTCATATGTGTTTTTTCGGGTATATTGAGCTTGTTATTTTCTACCGGGATTTCAATCTCTTTTGCTATCCGTTCCACGACCCTTCCGGTTGCATCCGTATCGGTTCTGACTTTCTGCGAGATGACAATTCCTTCGGCGAGGTCAAATACCGCATCGCCCTTTACGATCCCGTTGCGTCCCTCGGCATACATCTCTATATAGGCATTGTTGCCTTCAACCTTTTGCAGCGTGAATTCCACATTGCCGATGTTCTTGTCCCCCCTGGTCCATTTTTCACCTGTGGCAACGGGTCTTGCCGGCAGGGGCAGTATGAAGGACTGAAGGAAAGGGTTGAAGGTATTTGATGGTGCTTTCGTGAGGTCTATCTTGAGCGGCAGGCGATCAAACCCCGGGATGTAATCTGCTATTGTTCGCTGAATCACCTTCAGGAATTCGGCTGCCACCTCCTGGAGCCCTGCGGTCTCAAGCACATCGCCGCCGGGAGACACCTTCAGCGTAACGACCTTCTGCTGAGGGAATATCCTCTGTCCGTCCTGCCATCCCTGGAGGTAAAACAATTTGCCTGAGCCGTTACCGTCGCCGTCAACCGATTCAAATAACTGGGATATGTAAAGAAGGGTTTTTTTCGCGATCTTCACGTTTTTGCCGCCTATGTTGAATTCATCTTCCCTGTCAAAATCCATCCTGTAGAATAGTTCCTTTCCCTGGGGGAACTTATAGGACAGGTCGTAGAGTTCTTTCTTGCCCTGTTCCCCGGATGTTGCCATGTCCGTTGATACAGGTTCCTGAACAGCCCCTTCTGACGATGATTCCTGCACAGTTTCTCCCTTAACCACAAGGGCAAACAAAAGGAGAAATGCAAGAACTGCGGCGCACAATCTTTTCATCATTCAATTTTCCCCTAAATTCTCTGCCACCTTACACTGCCGTCAAGAAACAGTACGTTTATGCCCCCTGTGTGTGTAAATGATTTCCATCCGCTGTCCCTGAGGGGCGGGTCTGCAAGCAGCCATATCTTTGATGAACCGAAATTACCCTCGGGGTCTGTCCACTGCCCGTCCAGATTTCTACCCTTGACTCCGGGATCTCCCGGCGGAGGATACGTGTTGATGATGTAAGTGGTGTGCGGGTTGATGATGCCTCCCAGATGGTCTATTGAAAAATCCTTCAGCGACCGTATTGCTCTGGGGCAGTAATAGATGCCCGGTGAATCCGGCCAGTCAAGAATACTCATGCTGGACAGCCCGGGTTCAAGGACAGGTCTTATGAAATTCGTCCAGTTGATATAGCAGAGCGGGTAGATCTCCACAATATCCAAATCTCTGGGGGGGATCTTTCCGCCGTACGCCTCGCCGTAGAGGAAGAAAGCAAGGTGCAGTTGTTTAAGGTTATTCAGGCATGTTATCTGTCTTGCTTTTTCTCTTGCCTGTGACAGCGCAGGCAGCAGCATCGCCGCCAGTATCGCTATGATTGCGACCACAACCAGCAGTTCTATGAGCGTGAATCCCTGAATCCTGCTCCATCCACTCCGTGCATCCAGTCCACCATGTCTCTTCATAATACTGTTCATATCACCTCGCCTGTATGAATTTGAGATACATTATTGCAACAAACTCGCGGAAATTGAGCCGTTCAATCCTGAAATCGCTTTCGGAAAAGAGGCGGTTATACCTTAATTTTGAAAGTTCAACCGAAATCAAGTTTCTGTCACGTTCGCCCTTGATGTTCACGACCTCCGGCAGACAGATGGACGGGTCGGCCTTCTGAACCGGTTTCGGATATTTCAACTGCATGCGGGTGTTATTGCCCGTGAAACCTATCGTGGCAAAAGTCCAGAAATTATCATATATGGCAATATCAAGGTTCCCGTTCTCCAACGGATAGGTGAAAAGGTATGTTTTCATCCCGTTAAGCAAACCTGTTTTCTCCTCCATCCTTATTTTTTCACGAATCTCTTTCTCATTGCCCGTGATATAAGCAAGAATTGAAGTAAGGAAGTCGGCCGGGAATGTGGCATTTGCATCCGGTACTGAAGCCTGATTCTGCTGTGGCAGGGTATTTCTTATCTCGTCCATGCTGTCGTTGATGATAACGCCCAGTTTTGGCACATGAAGTTCTATATTGTCTCCAGACTTGGTCAGGACAAAACTGCCGAGGGACGAATTTGAATAGAGGAATGCGTTTTCGGTCGCGTTCTTCCCTGCAACGTTTCTGAATTTGATTCTCAGAAAGCCGTCGCTTCTGAGGATGGAAGGGAGTGGGGCGTGAAATATATTGCTTATGAAAGGCTGAAGGGCGGTCATGGTCTCATGGGAAAATGTAATTTCAGAGTTGAAATCGGCTTCAATGCTTTCAATTGACGGAATACTGCCTGTCTGTATTTCCCTTGCGGTTGAGAAGAAGTTGTCCAGAACCCTGTCCTTCTCGGTTGCGGCTGACAGGCTCGCGGATAACAAGAGGAGAAAAGCAACAGCAACAAGCGATTTATGCCTCACCATGATATTCTCCTTTACCCCGGATTCTATCCCGGGTATCTTCCCGGGATGGAGATTGATTTTCCGGCAATGCTATTGCCGGTGATAGAGTCTCAAACAATCTGTAAAGTTCAAGCAGTCTGGTAAGTCCTTCTTCCGGGGTTATCCCGGTTACTGAATTCCCGTTTGCGGTCAGGACTGTTTCTTTCAAGGACGTTTTCCCTGGTACAGCGGAAGGGATATCCGGAGTATGGTATGTTTCCGGCGGAAGGGCAATCGTAAGTCCCCTCTCCGAAGGCCCGGTTTGTTGCGGCCTGTTTCTCCCGCGTATCAGAAAAACCCCCTGTACCATGTTGCAGACCAGAAGCAACATCACGAGAGACTGCAAAAATTGCCTGCGCCAGACAAGGGGTGGTCTCCTCGTCGCTCTCAGGATATCAACGGCAGAACCGACCGCGTCTTTTCCCCATCGGAAATTCTCCGCATCCATCCTTATATCCGCAAGCGTTTCCTCCATCTTTTCAAAGTGATTGTTCATATGTTTTTCCATTTTTTGCTCCTGTATATTAGTTCCACGGTTCGCTGTCACGGTTCAATCAATTTTTTGAGCAGGGTCCTGGCGTTGAAGAGTCTTGATTTCACCGTGCCTTCGGATATATTCAGGTTTTCTGATATCTCATGGAGAGACAGTTCTTCAAAATAGTAAAGCGTTATTATTTCTTTTTGCATGGAAGGCAGTCTGGCAAGGGCCTCTCTCATTTTTTCCTTGCGGTCGTCCTCAGAACTGATGGGGTTGTTGCCTGTGTCGGAGGAGGTGTTTCTTCTCAGAATGCCCAGAAAAGATTTTTTCTGTTTTTTCCTGCGGAATTTCTTGTACGCGGTATTCAGCATTATCCGGTACAGCCACGTGTAGAAAGAAGATTTCCCTCTGAAATTTTTGATGGACATGAAGGCCGCGATGAAGGTTTCCTGAAGGAGGTCCTCCGCCTCGTCCGGGCACAGCGCGTGAGCGGTGTTGTGAAGCCGGTTCTCGCACGAACGCAGCAGCAGCGAGAATGCCGTCGTATCCCCCTGTTGAGAAAGCAGAATCAGCCTCTTCTCGTCTGTCATTGGATGAGTTTGTCTGCAAGATAGGAACTTCTGAAAAATGTGCCGGCGAATATGTTCCTGAAACCGATTTTCCTGCCGGCTTCTTCATATTCCCTGAAAACCTCTTTCGTCACGAACTCCTTCACCGGAAGCGCCTCTTTTGACGGCCTGAGATACTGGCCTATGACGAGGTAATCACATCCTGCGTCCCTGAGAGCATGCAGAAGCGAAAGCACATCTTCTTTCTTCTCGCCGAGACCGAGCATGAAACCGGATTTTGTGACGAATCCGTTCTTCTTCACGGCTTCAAGGATACCGATGGAGGTTGCGTAGTCCGAGGATGGCCTTACGTGCCGGTAAAGCGGTTCCACGGTCTCAATATTGTGAGAAATGACATCCGGCGCTGAACGGAATATTTTTTCCAGGCTTGACCTGTTTCCCCGGAAGTCGGGAATCAGCAGCTCTATCTTCGTGCCCGGGTTCAGATTCCTGATTTCTCGTGTCACCGCGGCGAAATGTCCGGCGCCCCCGTCCGTCAGGTCGTCTCTCGTCGGGGATGTTATCACCGCGTACCGCATTTTCAGTTTTTTTATTGCCAGGGCGATTTTCCCCGGTTCTTCAGTGTCGGGAGGGACTGTTTTGCGAAGAGGGGAAACACCGCAGAATCTGCAGTTCCTGGTACATCTGTTGCCGAGTATCATGAATGAGGCGTATCCTCTGGAAAAACACTCGTACATGTTGGGGCAGACCGCGTTCTTACACACCGTATCTATCGAAAATTCGGCGAGCAAACGACGCATTTCTTCGATATTCCCGTCAGAAAAAACTCTTTTCTTGATCCATATCGGTATTGTCTGCTGAGCCATATGATTATGTTAACACATCAAACGCAACGGATAAAATTTCTGCTGGGAATTTCAAAACCTGTGATAAAATAACAACCAGCTTGAAAAACGAATGGTCGCATAAGGAGGGTAAGCCATGATCAAACCCGACAGCTGGATAAAAAGGATGGCGACAGGCATGATAGACCCGTTTCACCCGGAAAAAGTCAAGAGGGGGATTTCCTTCGGAATCTCTTCCTACGGTTATGATTTCATACTGTCCGAGGAGTTCCTGATATTCAGGGGGAAAGGTCCGGTATCGCCAAAGAAAATAAAGGATACGGATTTTGAAAGATTTTCAGGGAAGGTCTGCATCGTGCCTCCAAACAGTTTTATCCTCGGAAGAAGCGAGGAGTATTTCAGGATACCGAGGGATGTGGTCGGGATATGTTTCGGGAAATCAACCTATGCAAGGTGCGGCATCATAGTCAATGTGACCCCCCTGGAACCCGAATGGGAAGGAAATATTACCGTGCAGATCGCCAACCTTACTCCGGTTGAAGGCGAGGTTTATGCGGGAGAGGGTATTGCGCAGATAGTCTTTATTGGCGCCGGCGAGATCTGCGAAAAATCCTACAAGGACCTTGCGGGGAAATACCAGTCATCAAAGGGTATTATTCTGCCGCGCTGACACATGTCCATTGTGGCAGGCGGTTTCATTATGGACTTATTGCCCGATGAATCCTGTCCGTCAATTTTCTGTCTTCACCCACTGCAAATCCCTTATCACTGCCCTTGCGTTTTCTATCCGTGCCTTTATGTCCGGGTGGCTCCTGAGAAAAGTTATATTCAACGATGGGCTCTTGGTTTCTATCTCCTGCAGTTTCTGGAAGAAGGTTATCATGCCCTCCGGGTTGTATCCGGCGCGATAGGCATACCTTATCCCCAGTGAATCAGCCCTCAATTCATCTTCCCTGCTGTATTTCAGCATCGTGATGGTGAAGGCCGCGTCAACCGCCTGCTGTATGGCGGCGCTCCTGTTGCTCAGCAGTATCTGCGCCGGGATTGAATACAGCAGCGTCTTCTGCAATTGTCTGACGCTGTCCCTCGCACAGACATGTCCAATCTCATGTCCTATGATATTGGCCAGTTCGTCGGAAGATCCTGATTTTTCAACAAGCCCGGTGTAGAGGTAAACGAAACCTCCTGGAACCGCGAATGCGTTTATCTCCTCGTTTTCTATCACCCGCACCGTGTATTTCAATTCCGGCCTGTCGGAGGCAGTGCCGATTTTGCCTGCAATGTCCTTTATTTTTGCCGGCGTTTCCAGGACCTTGTTCTCCTTCTGGAGCTTGTTGTCAATGGCCACGCCCATGTCAATCTCGTCCTGCTCCGAATAGACGGTATATTCGGTTTTCTTTGTTACCGGATTGTAATATGTGGTACATCCGGCGAGCATGCATACAATAGCAACGGCAAAGAATACCTTTTTCATGGTGTACCCCTTTACCCCGAACTCTTCCCTGATACGCTTTCTTGTGAGGGGTTGATGATTTTGTATCTCTGTTTTACCCCGCTTGCCCCGATTCTGTTTTTCGGGGAACTCTTCCCGCATCTCTTTCATTGTGGGGTAACTGTCATTTTGTTTTTCAGCTCCGCTATTTACCTATGCAGAAACGCGAAAAAATCTGGTCCAGGATATCTTCCGAAACGTTCCTGCCTGTCAGTTCGTCCAGTTTTTTCAGACAGCTCCTGAGGCCTTCGGCAATAATCTCGGCCGTCATGTCCTGCCTGATCTCCTTCTCCACGGTCAGAAGCATTTTTCTTATTTCTCTTATCTTACCATACTGCCGCATATTCAAAAATATCTCGTCGCCCTTCATCTCCCCGTACCCCATGCGTATCAAATCGTATATGCGCTCTTCAAGTTCAGGTATGCCCGCCCCGGTTTTTGCGGATATCATAATTATTCTGTCCGGAGAGAACTCTTTTTCCAGTCGCCTTTTCTCTACCTTGAGGGGAAGGTCAGCCTTGTTTATCAGAATGACATAATTCCTTCCCCTGACATGCCGCAGAAGCTGACGGTCATATTCATTCATCTTTCTGCTGCCGTCAAGCATGATGAGGTTTATCTCGGCTTTTTCCATCCACTCTATCGCCCTGTCCACACCCATCTTTTCCACCATTCCCCGTACCTTTCTTATGCCCGCCGTGTCTATTATGTTGATGGGAATTCCCCTGATGTTTATCGTTTCCTGTATCGCGTCTCTCGTTGTTCCGGGGACATCCGTAACTATTGCTCTGTCTTCTTTTGTAAGGTAATTGAGCAGGCTTGATTTCCCCGAGTTCACCCTCCCGGTTATGGCTGCATTTATCCCCTGCTGCAATATCTTCCCCTTGCCGGCGCGCGAGAGGACGCCGTCTATGGAAGATACTATCCTGCTGATCCCTTTCAGCGTTTCAGGGTCGAAGGAATCCACCTCCTCCTCTTCCGGGAAGTCTATTCTGGCTTCTATCCCTGCCAGGATTCCTGACAGCGAGGTTTCCATGTCGTGAAGAGGGGAGGAAAGGGAACCCTTCAGTTTCCTCAGCGATATTTCCAGTGCCCTCTCCGTCTTGCTGGAGATAATCTCAATGACGCTTTCCGCCTGGGCAAGGTCTATCCTGCCGTTGAGAAATGCCCTCCTTGTGAATTCCCCGGGTTCGGCCTCCCTTGCGCCGCTCCTTATGCACAGGGATAAGACTTCTTTCAGGGGCACAATGCCTCCATGGCATCCTATCTCGGCCATATCCTCTCTTGTGTAACTTCTCGGTCTCCTCATGACCGTCACGAGTACCTCGTCAACCGTTTTCTTGCCATCAACAATATGGCCGTAGTGTACGGTATGGGAGGGAACTTCCATCATGTCCGTTCTTCTTGCCGGCACGAATATTTTCCTTATGATGCTATAAGCATCCGGTCCGCTGAGACGCACGATGCCTATGCCGCTGATTCCGAACGGCGTGGAAACCGCACATATTGTGTCCTGTTTCATCATCACCCCGCTGTTTTTCCAGGATTCGCTATACTTTGACCCCGAATTAGTATAACATATATGAACCTGCCAGGGGGATTAGATGGAAACAAAAAAGGATTATGAAAAGGTAAAGCTTTTCTGCGGCATGCTGTACAGGGATGAGAGTATCGTGGATGCTGTCAGGGATAGACTTGTCTCCAGGATGGGGAGAACGGACATTGAGGCAGGACCTTTCTCCTTTGACTTTACCGATTACTACCGCAGCGAGATGGGAGATAACCTCAAAAGAAGGTTTTTCTCGTTCAAAGAAATGATTTCGCTGGAAAATTCGTTCGCGTGGAAACTGTTTACAAACGAGGTTGAAAAAGAATTTTTTTACGGGGGGGAATTTTCCAGGAGGGTTAACCTTGACCCGGGATACCTGAACCTGTCAAGGGTGGTTCTTTTTTCGGCGAAGGATTATTCGCACAGGATTTACCTCGGTGGCGGTGTTTTCGGGGAAGTGACTCTGCGCTTTGAAAAGAACAGGTTTGCGTTTCTGCCGTGGACATACCCCGACTACAGGACGGATAAATATCTTGATTTTTTCCTGAAGATCCGGAGCATATACAGGGAGCAATTGAAAAATGAAGATGTGGCTCAGGGTTCTCATTGACGCGGGGATAATAATATTTACCCTGACCGTCCTGCTTGGCTGGCGTGCTATCATGCCCGTCAGGATGCCCGATAACCTTGTCCCATCGGACCTGGGGCTCCCGTACGATGACATTGTGCTTGAGACCCTGGACGGGGTGAGGCTCAGCGGCTGGCTCATCCCCTCGGAAAAAAGCAGGGGGACGGTCATCTGCCTCCATGGTTACCCAGCAAACAAATCGGACATCCTGCCCGTTGTATCATTCCTTCATCCGGATTTTTCCCTGCTCCTCTTTGATTTCAGGGCACATGGACGGAGCGGCGGGAAAATCACCTATTTCGGATTGAAAGAGTTCATTGACGTGGATTCTGCCATAAGATTCATAAGGTCAAGGGAGAACCTGAAGGATAAGAAAACAGGCATCTGGGGGTATTCCATGGGCGGTGCGGTGGGTATAATTGCGTCTGCAAGGTACGATGATATAGATGCGCTTGTGACGGATTCGGCATTTGCCAATTTCCCGGAGATGGTCACCCATTACTACGGAAATCTCGGTCCGCTGAAATATCTCTTTTCAGGGCTTTCCATAATACTGGGAAGATACGCACTCGGTTTTGATTTCTTTGAAAACAGCCCGGAGAATTTTATCGCGAACATCAGATGTCCTGTTCTTATCATACATTCCGAGCAGGATAAATTCGTTCCTTACGAACACGCGCAACGGCTCTACGCAAAAGCGCCGCAGCCGAAAAAGTTGTTGACGGTGAGAGGAGAGCATACAGGGCCTGACCGCGCTTTTGCCGCGGAATACCAGGATGCGGTGAGGAAATTCTTTCTTCAGCATCTGAATCATCAAGCGCGATGAAAGGCATTTGATTATGAAAGACGGAGACAACCTGACCGAAGGACCCATTCTGCAGTCCCTGCTGGTGATAGCCCTTCCCATAATATTTGCAAATTTCCTCCATATGGCATATCAGTTGACCGATACCTTCTGGGTCGGCAGGCTGGGAACGGTTGCAATCGCATCCGTTTCCATCAGTTTTCCCGTAATCTTTCTTCTGGTTTCGCTGGGAGGTGGACTGTCGCTTGCAGGAACCATACTGGTTTCCCAGTACAAGGGGAAGGGCGACGCAAGAGCCGTGGACCATATCACCACTCAGACACTATTCATGGTCATTATAACCTCCTCGATACTTTCGGGCGTGGGCTTTTTCGTATCCCCTCATATTGTCAGTCTGATGGGTGCAGAAAAAGATGTTTTCACGAATGCCGTTTCCTACATGAAAATCTCCTTTGCGGGGTTGGTTTTCATGTTCACCTTCATGGTTTTTCAATCCCTGATGAGGGGAGTGGGGGATGTGAAAACTCCCATGTACGTTATCCTCGGGACTGTCACGCTGAATCTTGTCATTGACCCGCTGCTTATCCTAGGTTACGGCCCTTTTCCCGCCATGGGCGTTGCCGGGGCTGCAGTGGCCACAATCGCCACACAGGGGATATCGGCAGTCATTGGAATTTTGCTCATGCTGAGGGGAAAACATCAGATAAGGCTTCGTTTGAATGAACTGAGACCGGATCTTCCGTTAATCAGGAAGATGGTGAGACTCGGGATGCCCGCTTCCATAGAACAGTCCACGATAGGAATTGGCATGAACCTCATGATATTCCTTGTTACGGGTTTCGGCACCACGGCCATTGCCGCGTACGGGATAGGACACAGGATACTGGGGCTTGTTATTATTCCCACCATAGGATTGTCAATGGCCACATCAACTCTTGTCGGACAGAATATGGGTGCGGGAAAAATCTACAGGGCGGAAAAGATAATAAACATAGCGGCTATGACAAGTTTCTGGGTCCTGACATTACTTGGCGTGCTGATGTTCCTGTCAGCGGAGAGACTTGCCGGGATATTTATCCCGGGAGAAGCTGAAACCATAAGGGTGAGCGCGCTTTTTATAAGAATAATGGCCCTTACCTTCGGTTTCATAGGAATTCACCAGGTGTTTAACGGCGCTTTCATAGGGTCAGGCAACACCTTCATCTCCCTGATGTTGTCCAGCATATCACTGTGGGTGCTGAGGTTTCCCGTGGCTTACGTCCTGTCGCACCATACCTTGCTGATGGAGATGGGAATATGGATTGCATTTCCCGTTGCAAATATCCTTACAGCACTTATAACGGCAATATGGTTTTCAAGAGGGACATGGAAGCGGAAAAGGATAACCGAGGAGATAAAGGTGATCACCGAAACGACGGAGGAGGCGATAATAGAAGAAGGCATGAACCCCTGATCGAATCCCTTTCCAGGAAGAGATGGTGGAGGATAAGGGATTCGAACCCTTGACACCCAGACTGCCAGCCTGGTGCTCTCCCAACTGAGCTAATCCCCCGTTGTATCTCATATTATATATTTAATTGCCAGTTTGTCAATCGCAGGGTCGTTGAATTGACATTCCTGTTCCAACTTCATAAAATAAAGGGAGAATATTCGTGACTCCCGTCCTGTTATTGCGAGCCCGGATGAATGGGGGTGACAGAATAGCCGCCAATTACTGCGCAGAAGACGCTCGCAACGGCAGAAGACGTCGGCACGGGGTAAAGGAGGATGGTATGAGAGCGGAAAAGACCGCATTCGCGCTGTTTTTCGGAAACAGGGGATTTTTCCCGTCTTCGTTGATGGCCGTTGCACGAAAGGAATTATCAGAAGTTCTGAAAGGTATGGGACACAAAGTACTCATGCTTGATGAAAAGGCGACGCGCTTCGGTGCCGTTGAGACAGTGAAGGAAGGCAGGGTATACGCGGATTTCCTGAGAAAAAACCGGGGCAGGTTCGGAGGAATTATCCTTTCCCTGCCAAATTTCGGGGATGAAAACGGTGCTGTAGAGGCACTCAAAGAAGCGGGCGTTCCGATTCTGATTCAGGCATATCCCGATGAACTGGACAGAATGAGACCGGAGTTGAGACGGGACTCTTTCTGCGGCAAGTTTTCAATCATGGATGTTTTCCGCCAGCACGGGATTCCTTTCACGGCGTTGAAACCGCACACGGTTCATCCGAAATCCCGCGTTTTTTCCGAAAACATTGACCTTTTTGACAGGATATGCAGGGTCGTAACGGGGATGAGGGATATGACCGTGGGTGCCATCGGTGCGAGGACGACCCCCTTCAAGACCGTGCGGATAGATGAACTTGCCCTGCAGAAATACGGCATAAACACGGAGACTTTTGACCTTTCGTCCGTGTTTGTCAGGATGGATGCGGTCAAGACATCGGAAAAGAAAGCGGTTGCCAAGGCCAGGATTTTAGGCGATTATGCGGACTGGAAAGGCGTCCCCAGGAAATCTTTTGAGACGATAGTGAAACTGGCGGTTGTCCTTGACGACATGATTTCCGATAACGGTTTTGATGCCATCGCTCTCCGGTGCTGGGTGGAGATGCAGGAGATACTCGGGATTTCTCCCTGCGTGGTCCTCAGCGAGATTAACAACAGGGGTATCCCTGCCGCCTGCGAGGTTGACGTGGGTAATGCGGTGACCATGTTTGCACTGAGCAGGGCGTCCGGGAATGTCTCCACATGCCTTGACTGGAACAATAATTATGGCGACGAGGAAAACAAGTGTATTCTGTTTCACTGCGGACCTGTCCCTGCGTCCATGATGAAATGCAAGGGCAGGATTACCGACCATGCAATACTTGCCAATCTTGCAGGGCCGGGTTGCGGTTTCGGCTGCAATACAGGACGGATTGCGTCGGGGCCGTTCACTTTCGGGAGCATGCTAACCGCTGACGGGAAGATGGAATTCTACGTGGGCGAAGGCAGATTCACGGATGACCCTATCCCTGACGATTTCTTCGGATGCGCCGGCGTGGCAGAGATTGATAACCTGCAGGATGTTCTGCAGACCATAGGTTACATGGGGCACCGTCATCACACAAGCGCTGTCTCCGGGCATGTCATGCGCCCTGTCAGGGAAGCCTTTGAAAGGTACCTCGGTTACGGTGTGACCATGGTGTGAAGTCTTTTCCGCCGAAAATACCTGTAATTCTTGAAAGGGAATATGGTTACAACTGTCAGAACCTGTCTCCTTGTCACTCTTCTGTTTTCTTGCGCCACCGTATTTTCAGAAGAATATCCGGTATACTACAGTTGTGACAGCATGAAAGTGGAATTGAGCGAGGCGGGAGAGCCCGGAAAGATATTTCTTCAGGGGAATGTCAGGATTTCTTTTGAGGATGTCACGATAACCTGCGAAAAAGCAAGTTTCAACCGGGTCACGGGGGAGATTGAAGCCGAGGGCGCCATATCCGTGGCAACTTCAGAAGGGATTTTTGCGGCGGACTATATCACGTACAATGTGAATGAAAAAACCGGTCTTCTTTCAAATGCCTCTTTTAAGACTGCGCCCTTTTATGGAAAGGCAGGAAGGGTGGAGAAGAAGGAGGGAATTGTCCTCCTGTACAACGGGTACATAACCTCATGCGACCTTGAAAAACCCCATTACAGGATTTCCGCGGAAAGGATGGAATACGTTCCGGGTGATTACATCAGGGCCGAAAGGATGCGGCTCACCTTCGGTGAGAAATTCACTGTCCTGTATTTGCCGAGATTGACCGTTGGTACCAGGACAAAGGAACCGGTCTTCAGTATTATGCCGGGTTACAGTTCCCGGATAGGGAGGACGCTTGACCTCCTTTTTGCTCATAAAAAAAGTAAGGGAACGGATGCTGTTGTGAAGGAAAGAATTTCCATGGGGGAGAGAGGTATCGGGGCCGGCCTGAAAATATATTCTGAGGAGAGCGGATACAGCGGGGAGGGTTTTCTGTACAGGAGATGGGGCGGCGATTATTTTGAACCGGCATTGCTGGCTGAATTCCGCAAGAATTATACTTCTCGTTACGGAGAAGGCAGTTTAATACTTGACTGGAGATGGATGGACAATAATGACCTCTTTTACTATTTCTTCAGGGATGAATACATGAGGAAATCAAAGACCTATAACTACCTGTCCCTGACCCAGGATTTCAGGGCAGGCATTTTCAACATCAATTTCCGCCAATCGGCCGGAGAAGATTTTCTCAATGCTGAAAGACTTCCCGATGTCAGCTTCACCACGCCGCTCCTGCGCGCCGGCGATTCTCCGGTATTTGTTGAAAATGATTTCCGCATGACGAATTTTCATAAGGATGACAGGGACTGCATCAGGACAATGGACAGGATTACCGTTGAGAGCAGAACAACCGCAGGTCCTCTGGCAGTTACTCCTTATGTTTCCGCAGCGGGTGTTGATTATTCCGGTCTGTCGAAAGACAGGTTCAACCTGCTTCGCGAGGCAGGAGTGAAAATCTCGGCAACAATGAAAAAGCAGTATGATGGATATACCGGGTATTTTTCCCCTTCTATTTCTGCGTTTTCCCGCGGAATTGACTACAAGAAGGGAGAGATTGAACGTTTTGACAATCTTGAGAGTCTGGATGACGGAAGTTTTGTAAATCTCGGGTTGGAATGGTTTTTTGGCGGAGAGAAGGATTATCTGGGCAGGATATCGCTGGAGAACATATATGACATCGGCAGGACTATTTTTGACGGAAATATTTTGAAATATGACATGAGGATAAATCCGCGGATTCGTATTGAAGGGCAGAATGAATTTAACCTCTCGGAGAAGTCCTACAGGTTCGGAGTGAACGACCTGGTGATGGATTTCGGCAGGTACACCTGTTCCATCGGGAACAGGTACGACGAAGAAGACGACATCTCCGGTATTGAAGCCAGGTTCAGCCACGTTGTGAATGAGGATTGGCGGTACGGCATAGGGATAGACTATGATATCAACTCCGGCAGTTTTGTGAAGACAAATCTTGATGTCTGGAAGAGACTGCATTGCTGGGAGATGCACATCAGGATATCAGGAGACAAGGACGATTTTTCTTTTTTTATTGCAGCGTATCCGGTACTGGCGTTTTGAAAACATGACCATGGAGTCCGGACCTGTCACCGGGAAAGGGAGATACAATGGAAATGAAAAGGAGGGGCAACAGGGCTTTTGACCAGATAAGGGAGATAAAGATAACCAGAAATTTTATCAAGTACGCTCTCGGGTCCTGTCTGATAGAGATGGGGGATACCAAGGTCGTATGTTCTGTAAACGTTGAAGACCGCGTGCCATTGTTCCTGAAGGGAACGGACAGTGGATGGCTGACCGCGGAATATTCCCTGCTGCCTTCCTCAACGAGCGAACGCGTATCCAGAAATTCAAACTTCACCGGAAGGAGCCAGGAGATTCAGAGGATGATAGGCAGATCCCTGCGGGGAATCCTTGACGTGAAGAAGATAGGGGAGAGAACTTTATGGGTGGACTGCGATGTTCTGCAGGCAGACGGAGGTACGAGGGCCGCGGCGGTAACCGGAGGGTTTGTTGCCCTGGTTGAGGCACTTTCCAAGTTAAGGAAAGCACACCTGATCAAGATACCCCTTCTGAGGGATTACCTTGCGGCGATAAGCGTCGGGATCGTGTACGGGCAGAAGATCGTTGACCTTGATTACTCAGAAGATTCCGCTGCAAGCGTTGATTTCAATTTTGCCATGACAGGCAAGGGCGAGTTCATTGAAATACAGGGTACCGCAGAGGGATATCCGTTCTCCGAAAAGGAACTTACTGAATTGCTCAAACTTGCGGGCAAGGGAATCAAGGACGTCATAGAAGTGCAAAAAAGGATTCTGAAGGATGAAATTGAGTTTCTACTTGGCAACTAAGAATGCCAATAAACTCCGCGAGGTAGGCCAGATTCTTCAGGGAACAGGAATTGCGGTCAGGCCATGTCCCGGGAGCATTGTTTTCTCTGAGGAAAGGGGAAGAAGCTTTGAGGAAAATGCCTTCATCAAGGCCGCGTGTCTGAAGAAAATTGTCGGAGATGAACCGGTCGCAGGGGAAGATTCCGGTCTCGTGGTTGAGAGACTTGACGGACTTCCCGGGGTTATGTCGGCAAGGTTTGCGGGAAACGGAGATGATTCAAAGAACATAGAAAAATTGCTTGACATGCTCTCAGGCTACAGGGATATTGCCGACAGAAAGGCGAGATTTGTGACGGTGGTCGTGTTTCTTGGCCCGGCGGGAAAAATAACCTTCACGGGCGAAGCAGAGGGTTTTATAACCTTCTTTCCGCGCGGCAGGAATGGTTTCGGATATGACCCTGTATTTGAGATGGAAGGGACAGGGAAGACATTCGCGGAATTGTCCGCCGAAGAAAAAAACAGGGTGAGTCACCGGTCAGCCGCCTTCAGGAAACTTGCGGAGTACATGCTTAAATTGTAGAATATAAAGTTCTGACAGCGGTGGAAACAAGGCCAGATTGAAAAAATGGCGGGGTAGCTCAGCGGCAGAGCAGCCGGCTCATACCCGGTATGCCGGGGGTTCAAATCCCCCCCTCGCTACTTATAAAAACAGGGGATAGCGGTTAGTGACTTGCGGTGAGTAAAAGTCTAAAAAAACTTGATAGGGGGATTTGAAGAGAGCGAAGTCAGTCCGATGCGATGAATAAGAGCATCGGACAGCGAGTGGCCGACCCGAGCCGTCTGGGGAGGCGAGGGCGCCAAATCCCCCCCTCGCTACTGTTTTTCAATGAGGGGTGGGGTTTGAACCTTTTTGGGTTCAAGCCGACTGAAATCTCTCGGTTTCGCAAGCAGAGACCGTGCGGCGTTTTTTGCCAGCACAATCCCCCCCTCGCTACTTATAAAAACAGTGGGTAGTGATTATTGAGGATTGCGTAAGTAATGTCCTATGGTTGTCATTGCGAGGAGCGGGGTGTGCGACGTGGCAATGGATGTTTTCTATCATCCCGATTTTTTCTTTCGGGACCCTCGTTTTTTGTCGTTTCGAGCGCCCTGTGCGTGGCAATCTCAACCTTATGAGGGATTGCCGCACAAAAAACGTTCGCAATGACAAACGGAAGAAAATTTTACAATGTGACATTAACTATGCATATATCAATAGTGGTGAGTAAAAGCGTGAAAAGAGAATGTTGACGGAACAGCAAAAACAAAAACTTAGCGGGATTGCGAGGGAAACTCTTGCATGCTACCTTTCGGGAAAAGAACTACCGCCGGTTATGGCAGACGAGGCAGTCCTGCAGGAAAAGAGAGGGGTCTTCGTCACGTTGAAGAAAGGGGGAGAACTCCGGGGGTGCATAGGATACATCCAGCCGGTTGAAGCGCTTGCCCTGGCCGTGAGAGATGTCGCAATTCAATCCGCAACAGGAGACCCGAGATTTTCACCCGTCCGTTATGATGAACTGAAGGACATAAGGATTGAAATCTCCGTCCTCACCGTTCCTGCAAGAGTGAAGAACGCGGAAGAGGTGGTGCTGAAACGCGACGGGGTCATAATAAGAAAGGGATACAGGCAGGGTGTCTTCCTGCCCCAGGTTGCGGACGAGACCGGCTGGAGAAAGGAAGAATTCCTGAGCAATCTCTGCCAGTACAAGGCCGGGTTGCCTCCCGATGCATGGAAAGAAAAGAGTACCGAGATTTACACCTTCCAGGCAGAGGTTTTTGGGGAAGACTGATGTTGAAAACTTCATGCCATTCATCAAAACGAGACCATGAAAAAAGTTAAGTATCATTTGCGGTTTCAGGTTATACCGGGGAAAAATGTTACTGATAATGCCCGGAGGCTGGCTGATTTCTGCGTGAAGCATAATATAGAGGAGGTCGTTCTTTTTTTTGCGGCTGAAGAGTGGAATAACGGCTTGCTGTCAGAGAAAGAAGAAGACATGTGGTTTGCTACCGTCAGGGATTCAAAGAAGATCCTTGAGCGGAGAGGAATTTCCGTAAGTCTGAATCCATGGATGACTGTCCTGCATTGTGATCGCGGAAGGTTTTTCCCTCCCGGAAGAAGGTTCAGACCGATGGTTTCCCCGACAGGGGAAAAGTGCAGGGCGTGTGCTTCTTTCGCCGACACTAACTGGCAGAAATATATATATAATCTTTACGGCAGGTTTGCCACCCTCGGATTTCGTGTCATATGGGTTGAGGATGATTTCAGGTATCATAACCATGGGCCTCTCACGTGGGGCGGGGGTTTTGAAGATGAGATGTGCGAAAGATTTTCGCGCAGAATAGGGAAAAGAGTCACGAGGCGCGAAATTCTTAAAAAAATCCTGCGGAAGGGTAAGCCGCATCCGTGGAGAAGCAGGTGGATGGAGGAGTGGAGGGAAACCCAGCTGGAAGTTGCGAGAGGTATTGCGGAATCGGTGGGAAGAAATTCACAGCGCAAAACCAAACTGGGCCTGATGAGTTCTTATCTGCCGATTCACAGCATTGAAGGCAGAAGATGGTTGGACCTGTTCAGGGCATTATCCATAGAAGGAGATGTTGCACACAGACCAAATTTTGCAAATTATGCGGAAGATATCGGGAAAAACCAGGCACATTCAATCATGACGCTGGATATGCAGAAGAAATTGCGTCCCGCTTCTTTTGAGGTTGCCCCGGAGATAGAAAACTTCCCTTTCACGGTGTGGAACAAATCCGACACATCAACCTGGATGAATATGGTTTTTGCCCTATTATTCGGTTCCGACGCGTTGCTTCTTGACCTTTTTCCCATGCTGGGCAATCGCGTTGATGAAGAACCCCGCATAGGCGCATTACTTGATAAGAGCGCTGAATCACTTTCATGGGTTTCAAGCAATTTTTCCAGGGAGCATAATCTTTCAGGAATCGGGATACCATGGAGAGAGAACGCTTCGGAAAAAACATGGACAGAGAAGGGTGAATCCATGGATGAACTGAAAGTTGATGTTTCCCCTGCATGGAACTTTCTCCTTTCCTGCGGGATACCTGCCTGCCACGGGGAGCAGGACGTGAATGTGATTTTCGGCAATTCGGCATGGACATTTGAGGATGATGAGATTTATGGAATGCTGAAGGGCGGACTTATGATTGACGGTCTGAGCGCGGAAATACTCATCAAGAGAGGATTCGGAAGATATCTCGGCATCAGATATAAGGATACGCTTGAGAGAGAGAAGTCAACCTATTCCGTGGAGGTGGTTAATAACGAAGAGAGCGGATTGAGAAAGGGATTCTATTTCTCCGTAAACAAGATGGAGCAACTGAGGGTTTTTGAGCCGTCAGAAGGCGCGGCTACATGGTCGGATATCATTACGCCGGAGAATGAAAGGATAGGAGCAGGCACAATGCTTTATGAAAATTGTCTCGGCGGCCGTACGGTCGTATTTGCTGTTGAAGACCCGGCAAAGCTCGTATTGAATTTTCAACGCCAGACAATGGTTCATAATATGATTAGATACCTCTACGGAGGAAAAATTCCATTTCCCCTGGTCACAGGAGCACCGTATTTACTGCCGATGTGCTTCAAGGGAAAGAAGGAGATGAATCTTGTGGTTTTCAACGGGGCCACTGACCCTGCAACTGTTTCAGTCAGAACAAACGGGAAGACCTTGCCGTCACGGCAGACAACGGTTCTTAAACCTCTTGAAAAGCCTTCTTCAGGGAAATTGCTGAAAGGGGAAAAGGACGAAATTGCCGGCTTGTGGAAAACAGAATCCCGGATTCCGTACATGTCATTTGTCATAGTGAGGCTTCAAAAAAATAAATCATAAATCCCCGGAGCACCGCCCGGGGCAAGGGAGGATCAGAATGAAGACGGAAGAGACGAAGGATTTGCTGAAGAATAAGAAGATGCTGGAAGTTGTTGTCGCCGGGATTGTGATATTTGTGGTGATTGTGGGATTGACAGTAGGACTGAACAGGATTTTCAACAGGCCTGCGAGAATAGCGTCCGTTGATATGGAAAAGGTCATGAACAGCCATCCTGCTTTCAGGGAGGCGATGACGGATTTCCAGAAGGAGATAGGGGCAATGCAGGAGCAACTGGGAAAGCTGAAGGGGGACGAAAAGACGAAGGAGCAGCAGAAGATGCAGCAACAGATTCAGCAGATTGCCATAAGGCTTCAGCAAGAAGCGATGGCTAAGGTAACAAGTGATGTTGAGAAAATAGCGAAAGCAAAAGGCTATACCTATGTTGTTGAAAAGAGTATGCTTGTCGTGGGTGGCAGGGATATAACCGACGATGTCCTGAGTTTCCTGAAAGGAGAAGAAACAAAGGCAGAATCTGAGAAGACCGACACTTCAACAATGCCCATGATACCCGTCAAGTAGAATTGACACAGTTTTTTTTGTAACTATAATTAAAAGAGCATTTTTACTGAGCACGGGCCGCTAGCTCATCCGGCAGAGCACCGCCCTTTTAAGGCG
>CAYOFY010000019.1:0-23363 GCA_964403465.1 uncultured bacterium | reverse complement strand
ATAACAATTCCAGTGTCAACATTATTTCAGCCGTTTCAATTTTAACACAGGGAGGAATTCTGGTATAATCAATCTATGCTTTCATACAATTTTTTTCTTTCAAGGAAATTTGCCGGACAGAAGCGACGGGCGGACAGTTTTTTATGGTTCATAAGCATCTTTTCAGTAGCCGGTATTGCCATAGGGGTTGTTGCCCTGATGCTTGTCATCGGGGTGATGAACGGTTTTTCAAGGGAGTTGAAGAGGAAAATAATAGGTGCGTATCCCATCATAACGGTTGAAGGGAAACCATTTATAAGAGACTACAGGCAGGTTATGGAACGGGTTTCCGCAAGCATTCCCGAGGTTGAGGGGATATCACCCTACATTACCACCCAGGTTATATACAGATCCAGCAGATACATGCTTGGAGGCATATTGAAAGCTATTGACCCGGTTTCGGAGGATGAGGTTACAAATATAGCCAGGTTCCTCAAGGAAGGCAAGTTGAAGGGACTGGATGACGGGATAATCCTCGGTAGTGAACTTGCAAAAGAACTGGACGTTGGCGTGGGAGACGAAATTTCAATAATTACCGGGGTACTGGCATTGGAGCGACAAACCAGAGTTGCGGGTATCGTTGAATACGGGGTTTATGCGTTTGACTCTTCAATGGGGTTTGTGTCACTTAACAGCGGAATCTTTGGTACGGTTAGCATGGTGCAGGGCATAGGCATAAAAATAGGCGATATCTACGCCTCGGAAAGGGTTGCCGCAAAGGTCAGAGAAGTTCTGGATAACAAATATGCGGTTTCCACATGGGTTCAGAAGAACAAGATTCTCTTTGCTGCGCTTGCCCTGGAGAGGAAGGCCATGGCGGTTATTCTCGGTCTCATAGTGCTTGTTGCATCTTTCAACATATCGTCCACTCTTATGATAACGGTTTACAGGAAGGTTAAGGAAATAGGGATATTGAGAGCACTCGGACTTTCTTCAAGGGACGTGGAAAAGATATTCATTTACCAGGGGTTGATACTGGGTGGCAAGGGTCTCATGAGCGGCCTGGTCTCTGGCGGGATACTTGCATGGTTGTTGAAAAAATACCAGTTTATAAAACTTCCGGAATTCGTGTATGACCTTTCCCGTCTGCCGATAGAGATTTCCCTATCGGATATATCATGGATAATAGTATTGGTATTTGCCATCGTGAGTTTTGCCAGCCTGTATCCAGCGAAACGGGCTGCAGGATTAAATCCGAACAGGGCGATAAGAAATGAGTAAATTATTGACGGGCAGCAAGATTACCAAGGAATACCCCGGGGGGGTTGTCGCGCTGAGTAACGTTGATATAGAAATAGAAAAGGGAGATATATTGATATTGCTTGGACCTTCCGGGTCAGGCAAGACAACGCTGATAAACGTGCTGGGACTTCTTGACAAGCCCACGAAAGGAAATGTTTACCTGGAGGGCAGGGAGATAACCTCTCTCGGAGAAAGGGAAACCTGCGGTATAATGAATAAAACCTTTGGTTTTATCTTCCAGTTTTATTATCTTATCCCGGAACTCAACGTTATTGAAAACGTCATGCTGCCTTTGTGGATAAGAGAGAAGAGTTACCTGAAACTCAAATCCTATTACGAGGAGGCGGGGAATCTCCTTGCCGAGTTTAATCTCGTTAAGAAGAAGAACGCGTATCCTGCCCAGCTCTCCGGCGGTGAGCTTCAGAAGGTTGCGATCTGCAGGAGTCTGATATGCAAACCTTCCATAGTATTTGCAGATGAACCGACCGGTAGCATAGACAAGAAGTCCTCCGAACTGTTTTTTGATACGGTTAAATCCCTGAATGAAAAGAGGGAAGTCACATTTATCATAGGAACGCACAACGATAAATTTTTACAATTTGCCACAAAAGTAGTATATTTAAATGAAGGGGAGATTGAAAAAACGGAACAAGTAAGAGAAAAGGGACAGGAAAATCATAATCCCTCACAGTGAAGGCATATAACGTCAGAGTTCGGGGTAAAGGGGTAAACATATGGGGTTGCTTATATATCTAAACGGCAAGCTGGTTCCCGAGGAAGAAGCCCGGGTGTCAATCTTTGACCACGGCCTGTTGTACGGGGACGGTGTCTTTGAGGGCATAAGGGGCTATAACGGCAGGATATGGAAATTGGAGGAGCATCTTTTCCGGCTGTACGGTTCGGCAAAGGCGATAATGCTTGAGGTGCCTCTCAATTTTTATGATCTGAAAAACGCCATAATTCAGACTGTCAGGGCAAACAAATTGAAGGACAGTTATATAAGGGTGGTTGTCACAAGGGGAGTCGGAGACCTGGGGCTGGATCCGAGGAAGTGCAGAGTACCCACGCTTTTTATCATAGCAGGCACAATACAGCTTTATCCGGAGGCCCTGTATGATAAAGGACTTGATGTCATTACCGTGGGAACCAAAAGAAACCTGACGGAAGCCGTCAGTCCTGCCATAAAGTCTCTCAACTATCTGAATAATATTCTTGCGAAAATAGAGGCGAATAATGCCGGAGCGGCTGAGGGGCTGATGCTGAATAATCAGGGGTATATAAGCGAATGTACAGGCGAGAATATCTTTGCGGTTAGGAAGAATGTCTTGCTCACGCCGCCCGTATATGCAGGGATTCTTGAAGGTGTAACAAGAAATGTCGTCAAGGAAATTGCCGCCAACATGGGGCTGAAAGTGGTAGAGGAGAATATGACGAGGTATGATATATTCACGGCTGACGAGTGTTTCCTTACGGGTACGGCGGCAGAGATAATTCCCGTGGTTTCTCTCGACAAGAGAACCATAGGAACGGGGAAACCCGGTGATACAACAAGAAAGATAAGAAAAGAATTCTCAATATTGACAATGGAAGAAGGCGTTCCTGTATATGAATGATACCGGATAAAACGGGAGGAGGTTTGTATAATATTGCCGGAGGGATATGGAGGTGCACAGTACAGGATATGAGGGGATGGATGAGGATTTGTAGATTATCCAGGAGTCAATATGTTTGAAAGATTTACAGAAAGAGTCAAGGCATTACTGGATCTTGCGAGGAAGGAAGCCATAAAGTTCGGGCATAACAGGATAGAGCCCGAACATATTCTTCTGGCAATGATAGAAGATGCTCAGGGAGTGGGGGTTGCAATCCTGCATCACATGGGAATTGAATTTCAGAAGATGAAGCATGAGATTGAAAGAAATATGAAGATAGGAGTTCCAGTATATGTGGGTGAACTGCCGTTGAGCGCCCAATCAAAGAGGGTTCTGGAACTCGCGGTCAAGGAAGCGCAGTTTTACACGCATAACTATGTTGGAACGGAACACATTCTTCTTGGCATAATTGCGGCTGAGGATACGTTGCCTTCAAGGATACTCAGAAACAATGGCGTCACACTGAAAAATGCGCGCGAGACTTTTGAAGAGATTATTCTTGATACGGGACAGAAATGGACAGGTTATAACAAGGGTTATTCGTCACAGCAGTATCAAAAAACCAAGATGACAGCCCTGCAGACTTTTGGAAGGGATCTCACCAAACTTGCAATGGAAGGGAAGCTTGATCCGGTGATAGGCAGGGATAAGGAGATAGAAAGGCTGACTCAAATCCTGTGCAGACGCAAAAAGAATAATCCCGTTTTGCTCGGGGAACCCGGAGTGGGCAAGACAGCAATTGTTGAAGGACTGGCTCAGAAGATTGTCTCCGGTGCCGCACCTGAGATTTTGAAGGATAAGAAACTGATAATGCTGGACCTTCCGTCAATGGTCGCCGGGACAAAATACAGGGGCGAATTTGAACAGCGGGTAAAAATAGTTCTTGATGAAATCAGAAGTTCCAGAAATGTAATAATCTTTATTGACGAGATACATACTCTGGTAGGAGCGGGCGGGGCGGAAGGGGCCATAGATGCCTCAAATATACTGAAGCCCTCTCTCTCCCGCGGGGAGATTCAGTGCATCGGGGCAACGACACTTGATGAATACAGGAAATATATTGAGAAGGATGGAGCGCTTGAGAGAAGGTTTCAGCCGATCATGGTGGATCCTTCCACAGTACAGGAAACCATAGAAATCTTGAGAGGATTGAAGGAAAAATATGAAGTGCATCATCATCTCAAGATTTCAGATGAAGCGGTCGAAGCAGCCGCGGTGTTGAGTGAAAGATATATAACAGGCAGGTTTTTGCCGGACAAGGCCATTGACCTGATAGACGAAGCCGCAAGTCATCTGAGACTCAAACTCTACAACCCGCCGGAGGAAATAGAAAAGTTGAATGGTGAGATTAAGGAAGTTACCAGAGAAAAAGAAAATTCGATAAAAAAACAGGATTATGAGACCGCTGCTTCGTTAAGGGATAAAGAAAGGGAGTTGAAGAATAAACTTGATTATCTGAGAGAAAACTGGAGTAAACTCATCCCCGAGGAGAAAAGGACCATAACCGAGGAAAATATAGCCGGGGTTGTTTCCCAGTGGACAGGTATTCCGGTTGCTCAGCTCTGCAAGAAGGAAAAAGAAAGACTGCTTGACATGGAAAAAGCGGTTCATGAAATGGTCATAGGGCAGGATGAAGCGATTTCGGCAATAAGCAGAGCGATAAGGAGGTCAAGAGCGGGCCTGCAGGACAAGAGGAGACCGATAGGAAGTTTTCTCTTTCTCGGACCGACCGGTGTTGGCAAGACCTTGCTTGCCAGGGCGCTTGCGAAGTTCCTGTTCGGTGATGAACAGGCGCTTGTCCAGATAGATATGTCGGAATATATGGAAAAATTTTCTATAAGCAGGTTAATAGGAGCACCGCCCGGATATGTGGGCTATGAAGAGGGAGGACAGATTACAGAAAGGATAAGGAGACGTCCTTACAGCGTTATATTGCTTGACGAAATTGAGAAGGCACATCCTGAAATTTTCAATTTGCTCCTGCAGGTACTTGAGGACGGGAAATTGACGGATAGTTTCGGCAGAAGCGTTAATTTTCAGAATACGGTACTTATTCTGACTTCAAACATAGGAACACAGATTTTCAAGAACAAGTCAGTTATGGGCTTTCAGCCCGAAGAAGGGGGAGATTTTTACGAGAAGTTCAAAGACCGGATAACGGAACAGGTGAGGCATACTTTCAGACCGGAGTTTTTGAACAGACTGGATGAGATAATAGTATTTCACCCGCTGAAAAGGGAGCAGCTTTTCAGGATTGCTGAACTTGAGATTTCTTTCGTCAAGGAAAGAATGAAAGAGCAGCATATTGTCATCGTCATTTCCGACAAGGCGAAGGAGTTTCTCATAGACAAGGGGACGAGTTATGAATTCGGTGCAAGGCCTCTCAAGAGGACCATATCAAAATACCTTGAAGACCCGCTTTCCGAAGAAATATTGAAAGAGATATATCCCAGGAATTCAACGGTTCTCGTTGATTACAGAGGAAAGGACAAACTAACCTTCAGGCTTTTGAAGAAAGGAGATAACCTTGAAAAAAATACAAGTTCTACTGCTGTCCCTCTTGCTTAATACGAGCATTCTGGTTTTTGCACAGACCAGGATAAACGAGATAGAGGTATCGGGAAACAGGAATGTGAGCAAGGAACGGATATTGATGCTCATGAAAATGAAGCCCGGGGTTGAGTTCAACGAGGAAGTTTTGATAGACGACATAAAAAAGATAGGGGAGACCGGCTTTTTTTCCAGCATAGGTTACGACAAGGAAGAAGTGGACGGCGGCATAAATATAAAACTTCTCGTGGTCGAGAATCCTGTAATCAAAGATATCAAATGTACGGGCAACAGCGTATTCACATCAAAAAAGCTTCTGGAATTCCTCGATATTAAGAAAGGGGACATTTTGAACGAGGTAAAGATCTCCAGGGGTATTGAAGAGATAAAGTCCAAATACAGGGAGAAAGGTTTTTATCTGACGGAGGTCAATTACAGGGCGGAGGACAAAGACCGTGATGTCATTCTCAATATATCAATAAAGGAAGAAGGCCGGGGTTATGTTTCATCAATCACCTTTGAAGGTAACAAGTCCTTTTCCAGTTACCGTCTGCGGAAGTTAATGAAGATAAAACAGAGAAATATGCCATTCATAAGGGGTACTTTTAAGGAAGAAATTTTTGAGAAGGATATTGGGAATATATCAAGTTTCTACAGGGATAACGGTTTCCTGGATGTCGAGGTGGACAAAACTGTATCACAGGATAAGAAGGGCAGGATGCTGGTTCTGCACATATCTCTGAAGGAAGGCATGCAATATCATCTGGGGGACATAAGCTTCCAGGGCAATCTTCTGGTTGATGAAAAGAAACTGAGAAGCTTACTGCCTTTCAAGGAGAAGGGGCAGTTGTTGAGCAGAAAAAAAGCGGATGAAAATATCAGAGACTTATCCCTCTTTTACATGAACAAGGGATACTTAAAAATCAAGGTTGACGAAATTCCCGTGATGGCCGAGAAGCCGGGCGTTGTGAATATAGTATATTTTATTGAGCCTGATGAGATATTTTCCGCAGGTGAGATTGTTGTAAGAGGTAATACGAAAACCAGGGACAAGGTTATAAGAAGAGAGGTGAAGATTGAACCGGGAGAAAAGATTACCTCGGACAAAATACGCAAGAGTTTCAGCAATCTCTTTGACCTGAATTATTTCGACAGGATCAACATCTATCCGGAATTTACAGATAAGCCTGGTGTTGCCAATGTTGTGGTGGACGTTGTTGAGAAAGGAAGAACGGGACTTTTCATGATAGGCGGAGGTTACAGCAGCGTGGATGACCTCGTTGGCATGGTGAGCATTCAACAGAGTAATTTTGACATAGCAAATCCACCTTCTTTCATCGGCGGAGGACAGAATTTGTCCCTTTCCGCCGAATTTGGCACGAAGGCAAAGAATTACAGGTTGAGTTTTACTGAACCGTATTTTTTTGACAGGCCGGTATGGTTCGGTACCGATCTATACAGGACCAGCAGAATGTGGTCTGACTACACGGAAGACAGAACAGGTGCGGCACTGAGAATCGGCAGAAGATGGGACAAATCTTCCCTCGGTTTCACTCTGAGAACTGAAGAGATCGGTCTCTCGGACATTGATGTGCCCTCACCGTTAAGGCCCGAAGAAGACATGAGAAAAAGCAGCATTATGCCGGCCCTGGTTTTAAATACGCTTGACAGTCAACGCTCTCCCAGAAAGGGGGACATGGTCCGTTTGTCTGTGGAATGTGCAGGAGATTTTCTCGGGGGAGACATTTCGTTTGTCAAGCCGATACTGAACAATGACTTATATTTTCCCCTGGGCAAGGCTGTGTTTCACAGCATGACCATCGTGGGCATGGTAAGGGAAACAGGGGATACTGAAGTACCTGTCTATGAAAGATTTTTCGGGGGCGGCATAGGGACTGTCAGGGGATATAAGGAAAGGGAACTGGGTCCCTCGGGCAGTCCGCTTGATGGGGGCCAGTCCATCTTCGCACAGAATTTTGAGTTGATTTATCCTTTATATGAAGATATACTAAAAGGAGTTTTGTTCTTTGACGCTGGCAATGTGTGGAAAGAGTGGGATAAATACGGAGATTTGCGCAGTAGTTTCGGGGCCGGATTTAAGGTCATGGTGCCTTTCTTGAATGCGCCCATTGAGATTTATTACGGCCGCGCACTTGATAGAGAACCGGGGGAACCCGAGGGAAGGTTTCATATAGGCATGAGTTTCGGATTTTAGCAAAAGGGGGATTTCAATGGAGAATCTTAAAAGAGCATTGTTGAACGGTCTGCTATTAAGCATGGTATCCGCCGGTCTTGCTTTTTCACAGGATATTAAAATCGGATACGTGGATCTCAAGGAAGTCTTTTCCAAATACGAGAAAGCGTCTGAAGCCGAGAAGGCTTTTATGAAAGAGGTGGAAGAAAAACAGAAGGAAGTGGGAGAACTGGAAAGCAACATAAAAAAGATGCAGACTGATTACGACCAGAAGAAAGATGTGATGAAGCCCGAGGAGAAAAGCAAGAAGGAAGCCGAATTGAAGGAAAAGATTCAGGAGTTTTCAAAGATATGGAGTGATGTCAACAAAAAACTGGATGACAAGCGGAAGGGATTGGAAGAAGGCCTGCTGGAGGAAATACGCAAGGAAGTCAAGGCCTACGGAGAGAAAAACGGATTCACGGTTATTCTTGATTCAAGGATTGTTATTTACGGGCATGAAGTGGTGAACCTTACGGAAGAGATAGTGAAGGGAATGAACAAGACGGGCGAGAAAAAACAGTGAATATGAAAGTCAGAGAGATTGCGGAGATAGTCGGAGGGGTTGTCATAGGAGATGAGAATATTACTATTAGCGGAATATCCGGGATCAAAGAGGCGAAAGAGGGGGAACTGACTTTTATTGCAAATAACAAGTACAGGCCGCTTTTGAAATTGACCAAGGCATCCGCAGTAATCGTTCCCCCGGACATAAATAACAGTGTCAGCGCGGTGCTCATACAGGTGGAAAATCCTTCGCTTGCATTTGCAAAGATAATGGCCATAGTTGGACCGGAACCTGTCACTTTCAGTTCAGGCATAGATAAGACGGCTGTCATAGGCAAGGATGTGGTTATCGGCAAGAATGTTTCAATACAGCCGTATGCGGTTATAGAGGATTGTGTGAAGATAGGAGACGGTTCAGTAATCGGCGCATGCGTATACATAGGGCATTATACAAAGATAGGCAGGGATTCCCTGATCTATCCCCACGTGATAATCAGGGAGCGGGTATTGATGGGGGACAGGGTTATAATTCATCCCGGCACGGTGATAGGTGGAGACGGTTTCGGTTTTGCCACCGTCAAAGGGGTTCATCACAAGATCCCGCAGATTGGAACCGTTGAGATAGGCGATGACGTTGAGATTGGTTCAAATGTCACGATAGACAGGGCAAGATTTGATAAGACCTATATTGGGAATGGAGTCAAGATAGATAACCTGGTACAGATAGCCCACAATGTCTATATAGGCGAGAATACCATAGTGGTTGCCCAGGTTGGCATATCGGGCAGTACCATTGTCGGAAGGAATGTCATAATAGCGGGACAGGCTGGAATCACCGGACATGTGACCGTGGGAGATAATTCAATAATAGGCGGAAAGGCCGGTGTAACGAAGAATGTTCCTCCAAACACGCATGTAACAGGATTCCCCGCGCGCGACAAATGGGAAGACATGAGATTGCAGGCCTATTCCAGAAGGCAACCCGAGTTCATAGACAAGATCAAGAAACTGGAAGAAAAAATTGAAAAGATGGAAAGGAGAATCAAGGAGATATATGGAGAGGAAGAGCCAGAAAACAATTGAAAAGGTTGTTACGCTGGAAGGGATAGGACTTCATACGGGGGAAAGGAGCACGCTCACCTTCAAGCCTTCTACCGCCAATTCTGGCATACTTTTCATTAAAAAAAACGCACCTGACGCAGAACCTGTTAAACCCGATATTGACAGTCTTCTTGACACCAGAAAATTCCCCAGAAGAACGTCAATAGGTAACGGACATTTCCAGATTCATACCGTGGAACATCTTCTATCCGCGCTCTATTCAATGGAGATAGACAACATCATTATTGAAATAGACGGCAATGAATGTCCGGGTATGGATGGCAGTGCCAAACCTTTTGTCGACATCCTGAAGAAAGCAGGCATAAGAATATTGAATAGCGAGAAAGATGTTTTCATGGTGAAAGAACCAATATATGTTTCAAACAACGGTACGCATATAATCGCTCTGCCCGCCGACGAACTTAAGATATCCTACATGCTTGACTATCCAGGGACTGTGCTGAATTCCCAGTATGCCTCCTATGCGATAACTCCGGAGAGCTACGAAAAAGAGATAGCCCCTGCAAGAACTTTTTGCCTGCGGGAAGAGGTGGATTCCCTGAAAAAGCTCGGGCTCGGCAAAGGGTCGACTTATGATAATACACTGGTTATAGACGGAAAGAAAGGCGTTATAGACAATCAATTCAGGTTCGGCGATGAACCGGTGAGGCATAAGATAAGCGATCTGATAGGTGACCTTGCGCTTTTCGGAAACTATATAGCCGCGCATATAATCGGGATAAAGAGCGGACACTCAATAAACACGAGACTCATTAAAAAGATAAGAGAAATTTACAATAAGGAGAGAGTGAGCGGTGTGGGAAAATCCTCTTTTTCTGCGGGCTCTTACGAGACTCTTTCCGTGGAAGAGATTTCCAATATAATCCCCCACAGGTATCCATTTCTCCTCGTGGACAGGATTATTGAGTTGAGCGATACAAAAGCGGTCGGCATCAAGAACGTTACCGTGAACGAGTGGTTCTTCCAGGGGCACTTTCCTGGACGACCCGTCATGCCGGGCGTGCTGGTGGTTGAGGCAATGGCACAGGTGGGCGGTGTTCTGATGCTGAGCAAGGAAGAGAACAGGGGAAAACTTGCTTATTTCATGAGCATAGATAACGTGAAATTCAGAAGAGCCATAACGCCTGGCAGCCAGGTAGTTCTGCAGGTTGAAGTAATAAAGATGAAAAGCAAGGTGGGGCGTTTGCAGGGCAAGGCGTTTGTCGATGGAAAGCTTGCCGCAGAAGGATTTTTTATGTCCACCATAATGGACGCCTGAGCAGGAGCATTATTTGAATTGAACCGATACCATGATCCATCCTACTGCGATAGTCTCTCCGAATGCCAATATCAACAAGAAGGTTGAAATAGCCCCGTATGCAATTATTGAAGATAATGCAGTAATCCATGAGAATTGCAGGATCGGACCGTATGTCCATATTCAGGGTTATACGGAGATAGGAGCCGGCTGTTCCATCTTCACCGGAGCCGTCATAGGCAGCATACCTCAGGACCTCAAGTATAGAGGCGGAAGGACATACCTTAAGGTTGGCGAGAGGAATGTCATAAGGGAATTTGTCACGATGAATTCCGGAACATCCGAAGGAGAGACCACTGTCGTCGGCAATAACAACCTCATAATGGCTTATTCACATATCGCCCATAACTGTCTGATAGGAAATAACGTCATAATTGCAAATGCGGGAACCCTGGCCGGGCACGTTGTAATTGAAGATTTTGCAATTGTTGGCGGACTTGTCGGTATACACCAGTTCTGTCGCGTCGGCAGACATTCTATCATTGGCGGCTGTTCAAAGATTACCAAAGATATCATCCCGTTTGTCATGGCGGACGGGCATCCTGCAATCCCGTCGGGCGTCAATAAGGTGGGGCTCAAAAGGAGAGGGTTCTCGGATGAAAAAATAATAATGATAGAAGAAATATACAGAAAGTTATTCCGTTCGGGTTTGAATGTGGCCGATGCCCTTGCGGATATTGAAAAAACGGAAAAATCGGAAGAGGCTTCTTATATCACGGAGTTCATAAGAAAATCAGAACGCGGCATTGCGAAGGAAAAACACCCCTGATCTGAAAATCATGATAAGGAAAAGAGGATTGTTTGTCAGCAATGACAGGTTGTCGGAGTTTGTATATAAGAAACTGTCAGATACAGGCGAGGTTTATCCTTTTTCCTTTTCGCCGGTGGATTTTGTCAGAAGCACAGTCCTGGATTTCGGAGATATAGACGGTGTGGTGGTATACCTGAAGAAAATGGGAGCAAGAGAAATGGTTCTTATAGGCGGCATCTCCGCTTCTTCACTGTTTAAAAACGATATGCGCGCTTCAGGAAAGGAATTTCTAAGTAAATGCGGCCTCTGGCGGGGAGAAAAGATACTGGCGGATTTAATCGCACACATAGAGAAGGAAGGCATCAAGGTTCTATCGCTCACCATGGTCATGAAGGAAGAACTCGCGATGGAAAAGGTTTATACCGGCGGATCGCTGGATGCACTTGAACAGTCTGATATGGAGATGGGGATAAGAGTGCTGAAAGACCTCATGAAATACAGAGCGGGACAATCTGTTTCCGTGAAGAACGGTATGATTGTTGCGCTGGAAGGTATTGAAGGAACGGATGAGATGATAAGAAGAGCAGGTAAATACTGTGGTCAGAGAGGTTTTGTGGTCGTCAAAATTGCGGGAGAAAATAAGGATGAGCGTTTTGACATGCCTGTTGTAGGCCCTCAAACCGCGAAGGTGCTGAAAACAGCAGGGGGAAAAGTGATTGCCGTTGAGGCAGGCAAAACCATAATTCTGGATGAGGAAAAGACCATGAAATTGTGTAATGAGAACAGGATAAAATTTCTCGGCGTAAAACCTTGAAGGGAATAAGACATGACGATGACAGTAAAGGAGGAGAAGCAGGAGATACTTTCTTATCTTGAGGATGCATCAAACTTCAAGGGAGGAAATGCAGAAAAATTATATATCCCTGATGATGAAGAAGGCCTTATGCGTTCTCTTGCGGAATGCGTGCGAAACGGTACTCCTGTTACCGTGTCAGGCGGTGGAACAGGAACGGTGGGCGGACGGATTCCGAGGGAAGGCGCAATCATATCCCTGGAGAGGCTTAATAGAATTTTGCGCATAGACGGAGAAAAAAAAACGGCACGGCTCCAGGCAGGGGTTATTGTCAAGGATTTTCTAAGCGCAATTGAACCGCACGGTTTTTTCTATCCCCCGTTCCCGACAGAAAGAACAGCTTTCGTTGGTGGTAACGTTGCCACAAATGCCTCGGGTGAATACAGTTTCAGGTTCGGACCCACAAGAAGATATGTCAGAAAAATAAGAATGGTTTTGACTACAGGCCGAATCCTTGATATTGAAAGGGGACAGGTTCACGAAAAAAGCGGCCTGGTAGATTATGGTGCGTTTCTTGTTCCTTTGCCCTCCTATCGTACTCCCCGCATAAAGTGCTCTGCCGGGTATTTTTCGCAGGCAGGCATGGATGGCATAGAATTATTGATAGGATCCGAAGGCACTCTGGGAGTTATCACGGAAGTTGAGGTTTCTCTGATAGACCCTCTCCCGCCGAGATCAATCACCATACTCTTCCTGCAGAACCATGAGACAATCCCGGAAATTGTCGGAGAAATGAAAAGGAATATGCGGGAACTCTACAGCCTTGAATTTTTTGACCGGGGCAGCCTGCGGTTCTTGAGACAGGATTTTCCGGGAATTCCGGAAGATGCATGTGCCGTGTATGTTGAGACCGGTTCAGGCGCGGAGCAGATGGAAAAACTGGCAGATATTGCGGACAGGTACGATTCAGTTGATGCATGGACGGGTGAAGATAAGAAGAACTATGAACGGCTTATTGATTTCAGGCATCGGCTTCCCGAAAATATAAATGCGTACTTCAAAAAAATAGGACTTGTAAAGGTTGCGATGGATATCGCTGTTCCCGAGGAGAAGTTCCCGGAGATGTACACTTTTTACAGGGATACAATGGCAAGGGAAAATGACATGCATTCCATATTGTTCGGACATATTGGTGAGAACCATCTGCATTTCAACCTCTTTCCTTCTGATGAAAAACAGAGGGTGCGCGGGATCGGGATTTATGAAAGTTGCGTGAATAAGGCGTTATCCATGGGAGGGACGGTTGCGGCTGAGCACGGGATAGGCAAAATAAAACACAGGTGGCTTGAAGTCATGTACGGGAAAGAAGGACTGATGGATATGGTGAGGATAAAAAGGATTTTTGATCCCTGCTGCATTCTCGGAAGGGACAATATATTCCCGAAGGAACTCCTATCACTGTAGTATCTTTTTCATGAACCTGCCTACTGCGGACTGGTTATTGTCCCATTCAAGTACGACATCCGCTGATTTCCTGACGCTTTCTTTCGCGTTGGCCGGGACAACGGAAAGCCCTGCATATTCAAGCATTGCAATATCGTTATCTCCATCTCCGAAAGCAATAATCTCCTCTTTCCCTATATCATAATACCCTGCTATTTCTGCAAGTCCTCTTCCCTTGTCCGAACCTGTATTCATGAATTCCAGGTATTCGGGATTTGTTTTCAGAATATTCAGGGCTTTTCCTATCCTGTTTCTGAAATACCCATACTGATAGTCCCTTGTCCTGCAGATATCTTCATCGTTTGAGGCATCGGTTATCAATATCATCTTGGTGGGGGCATTGCCTTTCATAATTCTCAGGTCTTTGAGGAAATGGTATGCGGCTCCTGTCTGGCTTGAATAAATCTCAGCATATTTTCTGAGTTCTTCATCGCCCTGTGAATACAGTATATCTTTGAGGTAATAGTTCAGGAGGAAGCCATTCTTCACACAGTAATCCACTACCATATCGGCATATGCGGGGCTTACGGGATTGTGGTATATCATTTCTCTTTTCGCCGAGCGGGACAGCTTCACCATTGCCCCGTTATATACTATCAGGGGGCAGTCAATCTCAAGTCTGTCAGCAAAGGGCGATACGCATTCCGTCATTCTGCCTGAGGATAAAACCACAATTCCCCCGTTCTCTGAAAATTTTCTTAAATGGAAAGAATCCTCCTCGCTTATTGTCCCGTCATCGGCAAGGAGAGTTCCATCCAGGTCAAGAGATACGAGTCTGTACATGGCAATGTTGACAGTTATTTTCTTTGTATTATACTTAAAGGAACCTATTTTGTAAAAAAGGAGGTTGTGAAAATGAACTTCATGATAAAAAACAATCAGAAGATTCTGTTCATAGGAGACAGCATAACTGACTGTGGAAGGAGGGATACTTTTGCACCTGCGGGAAACGGATACGTGAAGCTTTTCATGGACATGGTGACCGCCAATTTCCCTGAGAGGAGAATAAACTTCGTCAACAAGGGGATAGGCGGAAATACAATCATTGACCTGAAGCAGAGGTGGGAAGATGATGTGATCCATAACAAACCTGACTGGTTGAGCATACTCATAGGTATCAATGACATACACAGGGTTTTTGCAAAGGTTGATATGTGGGAAAATTTTGCATGCAAAAAATACCGCGAGAATTATGAACGCCTGCTTGAAACAACAAAGAAGAGACTCTCCTGCAGGATAATACTTCTTGAGCCGTTTTATATAACTGTTGACAGCACGGACTGGTGGCGTGGAATGGTTAAGGAGAGATTGGCCGAATACAGAGAGGTGGTATCTGGACTGAGCAAGAAACACAACACTCTCATGATCAAAACGCAGGATCTTTTCAATAAACATCTCAAATACAGGGATGGCGAAACATTTTGTGCGGAACCTGTTCATCCGAACCAAGCCGGCCATATGGTAATAGCGAACGCGCTTTTTAATCTCCTGAAGAGATGAGCAGAACAATAGATTTCCATACACATGCCTTTCCCGATGCACTCGCCGAAAAGGCAATAAAATCAATTGAGAAGAAAGGCGGTATGCCTGCGAGAACCGACGGGACAATAGCGGCTCTTCTAAAATCAATGGACAGTTGTGGAATTGAGAGGAGTGTTGTCTGCTCCATAGCGACGAAGCCGTCGCAGTTCTGGCCCATACTTAAATGGTCGTCCGAAATTAAGTCCGACAGAATCATCCCCCTGCCTTCTGTACATCCTGATGACCCGCAAGTCCTCGACAAAATCGGTCTAATAAAGAACGAGGGGTTCAAGGGTGTAAAAATGCATCCATATTATCAGGGATTCGTCCTGGATGAGAAAAAAATGCTACGCATATATGAGAGGATTTGCACAGAAAACCTGATACTTGTTTTGCATACCGGTTTTGATTTTGCGTTCGGGAGGGTGAGGAAAGCTGACCCTGGGAAGGTCATCGGCATACATCAGGTTTTCCCCGGGTTGAAACTCGTCGCGACTCACATGGGTGCGTGGGAAGACTGGCCTGATGTTGAGCGAGTTATGGCGGGGCGGAAAATATACATGGAAATTTCTTTCTCTCTGGAGTTCATGGACAGAGGACTGGCCAGAAACATAATGATGAAACATCCGCCGGAGTGCATTCTTTTCGGAACAGATTCTCCATGGACGAACCAGAGAGAGACACTTGATCTGCTGCAAGGACTTTCACTTGACCCTGCTCTTGGAAACCGTATTCTGGGGGAAAATGCACTTTCTCTGCTCAGTTCTGTGTAGTTGATGACAGGAAGACATTGGTGTATACTTATAGCCGTGAAAATCATATCGTTTTCAAATCAAAAAGGCGGCACCGGAAAAACCACCGCGTGTATTAATACGGCAGCGGCTCTTGTCAGGAGCGGGGAGCGGGTGCTTGTCATAGATCTTGACCCGCAGGGCAATGCCACTGTCAGTGTCGGAATAAGGCTGAAACCGGAGGATTTGACCGTTTCCGAATTTATTCTGGCAGGAGAAAGAATAGAGGACCTGATTCTGGACAGCTACATGGCGGATCTATCGGTGATTCCTTCCGACACAACACTTGCGCATACAGAGGTTGAACTTGTCTCAAAAAACAAGAACCAGTTTTTCCTTAAAAAGGCTCTTGAGAAAAACGCAGATGTAATGGGTTCATTTGATTTCATTCTCATAGACTGTCCTCCTTCCCTCTCGCTGCTCACCGTTAACGGGTTATGCGCCTCGGATTTTGTGATTGTCCCCGTTCTGTGCGATTATCTGTCACTGGAAGGACTTTCACATCTGATAGACACTGTCGGGGAGATCAAGAAAAGACTGAATCCTTCGCTGGAAGTGCTGGGGATTTTGCCGAATATGATTGACAGGCGACTCAGAATAACCGAAGAAAGTCTTTCCTTGATAAAGAAGGAGTTCGGAGACTTTGTTTTCAAGACCGGTATCAATATATGCAGCAGGTTGAGAGAATCCCCGTCTTTTGGCAAAGCGATATTTGATTATGCGGCAGGTTCCTCTGCTTCCGCGGATTTTCTGGCGGTTGCCAGGGAAATCAAAAAACGTACAAGTGTAACTTCGTAAGCATTACCGAATGGCAAGTAAAATCAAAACCCCTCACAAGAAGGCGTATCAGAGAAGAGTTCGGGATAAAGGAGAGCGATATGAAACGATTAGGTCCTCAGGCGAAAAAACTTTTTGAGTTCTCTTCCGACACAGACGGCAGGATGGATTCGGCAAAGAAGGAAACGAAGCAGAAGAGCAAGAAATACACCTTCATACTTCCTGTTGAACTCATGAAGAGAGTGAAGCATATTGCCGTGGAACAGGAAAAAACAATCTCTCAGTGGCTGTCGGAAGCGATAGAAAGAAGCCTTTCAGCATAGAGGTCATCTTCCCCATATTTCCAACGTAGAGGTTGACATTTCGGTCAATTTGTGGTAATTTCAAGATATGCCCACTAAAAAGGAAGTAATAAACATTATATCAAGCATCGGTTTATGGGATAGCAAGTCAATTGAGGGGGCTCTTGAAGAACAGGAAACCACAGGAAATCCTTTGAAGGAGGTTTTCCAGAACAGGGGCATGCTCCCGTTCGGAGAGGTGTCTCCCTCCTTCTATTTTCAGATGGGAATAGTGCAGAGAGAACTCCCGCCGAGAGAAATTCCCTCGGAGCTGCTGAACGTCGTACCTCCAAAGATGGCAAAAAATCACAGGATAATACCGTGGGAAAAGAGAGAAGACGGGAAGTTTATCCTTGTCTCCGATGATCCGATTAACATTCTCGCCACCGACTACTTCAAGAAAATTGTAGGTTCTGACGGAGTAAATAGCGTTGAGGTTATGATAACCTTTCCGGAAGAAATAAACCAGTTGCTTGAGAAATATTATGCCCAGGAAGCGATGGAAGACCTTTCCCAGATGCTTCAGGAAGCAAGCAGTGCCACGATAGACCTGGACCTGCCTGAAGCGGATGTTGACGAGGGAGATGACGAAGCTCTCGCTTTGCAGGCGCCAGTGGTAAAAATTTGCAACCTTGTTTTCGTGGAGGCATTAAGACGAAGGGCAAGCGATATACATTTTGAACCACTTGAAAGGAAATTCAGGGTGAGATTCAGGATAGACGGTGTTCTTTATGAGGTTGTGGCACCGCCCAAGAGGGTTGAGAAGGCGGTTATTGCCAGAATCAAGTTGATGTCAAAGATGGACCTTGCAGAAAAACGCCTTCCCCAGGACGGCAGGATAATGCTTGATATCGGGGGTAAGCCCATAGATTTCCGCGTATCCTCCTTGCCGGGGATATACGGCGAGAGCGTTGTACTCAGAATACTTGATAAGACCTCCATGCTTAAAGGTCTTGAGGAACTCGGGTTCCTTGCTGAGGACCTGAAGAAATGGCAGGAACTGCTCAAGTATACCGGCGGCCTTGTTCTTGTTACGGGACCCACGGGGTCCGGCAAGACAACAACACTCTATGCTGCCCTGCAGACACTCAATACCATGGACAGGAAACTGATGACGGTTGAAGAACCTGTTGAATACCAGATTCCCGGCATAAACCAGACGCCTGTCAACTCTGAAATAGGGCTTACATTTGCATCCGTGCTGAGGTCTTTCCTGAGACAGTCACCCGATGTCATCCTGGTCGGAGAAATCAGAGATTTTGAAACTGCGGATATTGCGCTGAGAGCAGCTCTTACGGGGCATCTTGTTTTCAGTACCCTGCATACAAACGATGCTCCCGGAGCCATAACCCGTCTTATAGACATGGGCGCTCCTCCTTTTCTGATTGCCTCATCCGTGCAGGGTGTCATGGCACAGAGATTGGTGAGAGTCCTTTGTTCCTATTGCAAGGAAAAGATAGAACCCGATGAAAAACTCAGAAGGATACTGAAGATAAAAGAAAACGAAGAGGTTAATGTGTGTAAACCCAAGGGGTGTAATGAATGTAATTTCACCGGTTACCGCGGAAGGCTGGGGATTTTTGAAATCTTCGCAATGACCGATGAACTCAGAGAACTGGCTCTCAGAAGAGTCGGGACCAGCGAGATAAGGGAAGAAGCAAAGAAATCCGGCATGAAATTGATGGTGGAAGACGGCTATGAAAAAGTCAAAAAGGGCATTACGACGCTTGATGAAGTATATACAGTAACAGGGGAATGAAATGCCGAAGAAAATAGAAGAACTTCTCACTTTGCAGGTGAAGTCAAATGCGGCGGACCTGCATCTCAATGTCGGGCTTCCCCCTATTCTCAGAATGCACGGTGGCCTGACAAAAGTGGATAACGAACCCCTTAACCCGGAAGATACTGCCAATTATATGAAAGCAATAACCTCCAGGGAGCACCAGGAGGAGTTGCAGAAGATAGGAGGTACGGATTTTGGTTTTGCTTTCAAAGACCTTGCCAGATTCAGGGTTAGTGTTTTCAAGGAAAGAGGCAATGTTGCCATGGCTTTGAGGCTGATACCTTTCAAGTTCCTTTCGTTTGCGGACATAGGATTGGATGAAAAGACAATGAGGTATCTGCTGACAAGACCCAGGGGGCTTATCCTGGTGGTGGGACCTACAGGTTCGGGAAAGACCACCACGCTTGCCACAATGGTTGACTGGATTAATGAGAATCTTGACAGGCATATCATCACGGTGGAAGACCCCATAGAATACTATCACGGACATAAGAGGTCAATTGTCACGCAGAGAGAACTGGGTGTGGATGTTCCTACTTTTGAAGAAGCCCTGAGGAGAGGATTGAGACAGGACCCCGATGTCTTTCTGGTGGGAGAAATGAGGGACCTTGATACTATTGAAGCCGCAATCACGGCTGCGGAAACAGGACATATTGTCTTCGCCACTCTGCACACAACAGGTGCGCCAAGGACAGTGGACAGGATAGTTAACGTTTTCCCCGTGGCGCAGCAGGAACAGATAAGGGTTATGCTTTCAGTGTCAATTCTCGCCATAGTATCCCAGGTTCTCCTGAAAAGAGTTGACAAACCCGGCAGGGTGGCTGCCTTTGAGGTTATGCTTGCCACCACGTCAATACAGAACCTCATACGCGAGAGAAAAACCTACAGGATAGTCTCCGAGATACAGACGGGCGGCAAGATGGGAATGGTCACGCTTGATTCGTTTCTCATGGACCTGTTCAGACAGGGGAAGATAAACTTTGAAGATGTTCTGACGTATGCGTATGACCCGACATCGGCAAAAGCAGAACTGGCGGCCGAGGGATTGATTGATGAATCAATGGTTTCCCTTCAAACGGAAGGCGTAACCGATGTCAAAATAGAGAAAGATAAAAATGGCTGACAAGAAACTTCTGGGACAGATGTTGGTTGAAGAGGGCATAATTACCGAGGAGGAGCTGAAGAAGGCCCTTGATACGCAGAGGAAGAGCGGGCATTTCCTCGGCAGAATCCTGGTTGACCTGGGGTATGTTGAGGAAAAGGAGTTGAAACGGATTCTCAGTATCCAGGCCGGTATTGAGATGATAGACCTGAAAAATACGGTTATAGACAAGAAAAGCGTTGAGGTTTTCCCCTCCGCCCTCGCCAAGACATACAACGCCGTGCCTGTGAAACTGGAAAGGAACATTCTGACCCTTGCCGTGGGCGATACCCTCAGTTTGAACATACAGGACGATATATCCTTTATTCTCGGATATAAGACAAAAATGGTTCTTGCTGATGAGAACGACATAAGGGAAGCCATAGAAACCCATTACGGTAAGGAGATAGAAACCATAGATGACCTTATAAAGTGGCTTGCCCAGGATGTTGAGGAGATGGAAGAACTGGATGCAATCGCAAGCCAGGGCGAATATGCCACAATTACTTCGCTGGAAGAGATAGCTTCCCTTCCCCCCGTGGTCAAGCTCTTTGACCTTATACTTTTGCAGACGGTAAGAGACAACGCTTCCGACGTTCATCTGGAGCCTTTTGAAGAAGACTTCAGGGTGAGATACAGGGTTGACGGCGTCCTCTACGACCTCGTCCATCCCCCGCGCGGGCTTTCTTTTGCGCTTTTCTGCAGATTCAAGATCATGGCCGGCATGGATATAGCGGAAAGACGGCTTCCCCAGGACGGCAGAATGGAATTGTCCATGATGGGGAGGGCCGTTGACCTTCGTATAAATACGGTACCGACTGTTTTTGGAGAATGCCTTGCAATCAGGGTTCTTGACAGGGCCAAAACCATATTTGAACTTGAAAACCTCGGGCTGGACACCAACAATATGGGACGTGTCAACAATATCATAAGAAAACCGAACGGTATAGTACTTGCCACGGGACCCACAGGATGCGGCAAGACAACGACTCTCTATGCGGTATTGAGAAAGCTCAATACGCCGGATGTCAAGGTAATAACAACGGAAGACCCTATTGAGTATATGCTGGAGGGTTCAATACAGGTGCCCATAAAGGAGAGGATAGGTCTCACTTTCCCGAGGTGCCTGAGGAGTATATTGAGGCAGGACCCGGATATCATTTTTGTTGGGGAGGTTCGGGATTTCGATACCGCCCAGATGGCAATACAATCGTCGCTTACGGGCCACCTCGTATTGAGCACGCTGCATACAAATGACGCTCCGAGTACGATCATGAGACTCGTGGATATGAAGATTGAACCGTTCCTTCTCGCTTCTACAATAGAAGGTATTGTTGCCCAGCGGCTTCTAAGGATTCTCTGTCCCAGATGCAAGGAGGAATACAAACCTTCAAACAGTGAATTGTTTGAGATAAGACTGTCGGAAGAGCAGGCGTCCAAAATGAAATTTTATAAGCCCAAGGGTTGTCCTTTCTGCAGAGGCGGTTATAAAGGGCGTACCGCCATATTTGAGATACTCATACCTACAGAACCTTTCTGGCAGGCAGTTATCGCTGGAAGGCCGCTGGGGGATATCAGAAAGGTTGCAATAGAAGAGTGTGGAATGAAAACTTTGATGGACGATGGACTTGAAAAGATAAATGAGGGTATAACATCTATGGAGGAAGTTGCAAAGGAGATACACGGCTACTGAAGACCGGGACAGGGGATTCGGAACCCGGGGTTTGAGGAGAAAGCAAAATGGGACAATTTCAGTATAATGCAATGGAGTCCGGGGGCAAGCCGATAACGGGTACCATAGAGGCGAATCAGATGCAGGAAGCAATTTCAAAACTCAAGGGGATGGGATATTTTGTTACAAGCATCTCTCCTGCGCGTGCATCCGCCGTAAAAAAAGAGCCGAAAGAAACGGCTGCGACAGCGACAAAGGCCGTAGGGAAGAAGAAGTCGGGCATGAATCTGAGTCTTTCTTTAGGCGGAAATAAAATCAAGACAAAAGAATTAATGATAATCACAAGGCAGCTTGCCACCCTCATAGGTTCAGGGCTGCCATTGCTGCGTTCCTTGAGAGTGCTGAGGGAACAGAGAAAAGGAGGAGCAGCGGCCGTTCTCGGCAAGCTGGCCGAGGATATTGAAAGCGGGGCACTTTTTTCCGAGGCCCTGGCGAAACATCCAAAGAGTTTTCCGAAGATCTATGTGGCGATGGTGAGAGCCGGAGAAGCAGGCGGAGCCCTGGAGGCAGTTTTGAACAGACTGGCTGAATTCATGGAAAAGGAAGCCAAATTGAAGGGCAAGATAAAGGCGGCCATGGCCTATCCTCTTGTCATAGTCGTTGTCGCCTCGGGCATATTAACCTTCATCATGTTGAAAATAGTCCCCACCTTCATACAGATTTTTGCGGACATGGAGGCAGGCAGTCTTCCCGGACCCACCATTCTTCTGATGAATATCTCAAAACTCTTTACCGAGAGATTCTACCTCATCATTATCTTTGTTGTGGCTATGGTTATTCTTTTCAAGGTGATGAACAGAATCAAGCTTACAAAATATTATATTGATATGCTCAAGATGAGAGTACTGGTTTTCGGCCCGGTTATCTCCAAGACGATAGTGGCAAGGTTTGCAAGGACTTTCGCAACTCTCATAACCAGCGGTGTGCCCATATTGCAGTCTCTCCAGATAGTCAGGGATACAACGGGAAACGAGGTGGTGGCAAAAGGTATCAACGAGATAAGAAACAGGGTAAGGGAGGGGGAGGGTATCGCAGGGCCCATGTTGAGGTCAAAGGTTTTTCCGTCCATGGTAACCAACATGGTTGCTGTTGGCGAGGAGACGGGCGCCATGGATGCCATGCTTGAGAAGATAGCCGAGGCGTACGAGGCCGAGGTTGATGCCGCAGTCGCCGCCATGACTTCAATGATAGAGCCGATTCTTATTGTTTTCATGGGATGCATAGTAGGTTTCATAGTAATATCGCTCTTTTTGCCTCTGATAAAGCTGGCCATGAGTCTTTCCGGAGGATGAGAAGCGGTGGCGTATCCGGCTGCATTCAGGAGATTGCGGCGGGACAGGAGGTATAACACGGGAGGCGGAATATGGAAAAGAGAAAATTTCTGCGTAGAAGACCCAGGGCGGACGATGGTTTTACCATGATAGAATTACTGACTGTCATAGCGATTATCGGTGCGCTTGCGGCAATGCTCTTGCCTGCATTATCTATGGGAAGGGAACGGGCGCGAAGGACTACCTGTATGAATAATCTGCGGCAATTTGCAATGGCTTACGAGATGTATGCCGCAGATTTCTATGAAAAATTTCCC
>CAYOFY010000018.1:8506-23422 GCA_964403465.1 uncultured bacterium | reverse complement strand
ATCCCGGAAACCAGGAACTCCGAATCCCGGGTTTCTGGATATTATATCAGATTTTTAAGGTTTGGGGAAATATGCGCGTGAAGTGGAAGCGAACTGCCCGCTTTCAATTCATACAGAGAGTGCGGCGGCAAGGAGGAGGCGACGAAACGTATGCAAAAATACGTTGAGAAGCCGATGACGCAGCCAACAAAACTCTATGTGTGAAGTGGAAGCGGTATAGAAAAGTGTCCCTGGCAACACCTACTCTCCCACATACTTTCGCATGCAGTACCATCGGCGCTGAAAGGCTTAACGGCCGTGTTCGGGATGGGAACGGGTGTTTCCCCTTCGCCATGGTTGCCAGAGACGGAGAAAATTATACCTCATAAGAAAATCCCTGTCAACACTTCGCATAAATCTTGACGCAACGGTCCCCGCAGGATGAAGGCATCAGGATAACATATCAGACTCGCAGGGATCATAATGAGGATGAGCCACCCTGGTTTTTCTCATACCTCCCGTCCGGTAGATAACCGGCGGACATGAACATGTAATTTTTATCACCGGACAGAATATCTTTGCCATTTTATCAGGAAGGGCTATTGTCAGTCTGTCATCCTCTTGTGAAAAATCAAGTTTCTCGCCGGCGAAAGAAACATTTTCCGCCCTGGTTTCCAGCCCCGTCAGGACATACCGGGTACCCGGATAATACATCATGACAAGATAAAGGTCGTTGCCCTTTGCCGTGAAAATGCCGTTATGGTCCCAGTCGTTTCTTCCGTCTCCCCTTTCTCTCAGGTTGAGGGCAAAATAATCCGTATAAAAAACCGCATCCGAGCCGCCGCCATGAAGCCATTTTCCAACCTCCCTTATTACTGACAGGGACTGCCCGGGAATTTTCCCCTTTCCGTCCGGGGCGATGTTCAACATCAGATTCCCTCGCTTATTGGCAACGCCGGCAAGCATTTTTACAACATCAAGGGGCCTCTTCCAGTTATTATCCGCGGCATGGTATCCCCAGTGGTCGTTGAGAGTAATAATTGCCTCCCAGGGACGCCACGGCTTTGGGGCCGTGATATGCCCTTCGGGCGTGGCGAAATCGCCGGGCAGGCCGTTTCTCCCGTTGACTATGATGCCGGGCTGTATGGAACGAACCATCTCGTTCATCTCTTCTGCCTTCCAGCCCTCCGCATCGAAAGGCCACCAGCCGTCATACCACATTATGTCAACCGGATTGTACCTGGCAAGGAGTTCCTTTATGCGCGCGAAGGTGTTTTCAATGAATATTTCGTATCTGTCCTTGTTCTCCAATGCATCTACCGCATCCGGGGCATCAAACCAGTTGTTCAGACTGTGATAAAGCCCTATCTTCAATCCGTGTTTGCGGGCAGCGGTTACAATTTCATATACAAAGTCTCGACGCGCAGCAGTCTTTGCGGAAGAGAAATCGCTCAATGCAGTATCGTACATCCTGAACCCGTCATGGTGCATCGTCGTAAATACGATATACTTCATTCCCGATTCCATCGCGATTTCGCATATTTGGTTCGCATCGAAAAAAACAGGGTTGAAACTGTCCGCACGTCTGCGGTACTCCGCCGGAGAAATCCTCTCCCTGTTCATGACCCATTCCCCCCTGCCCGGTATGCTGTAGAGCCCGAAATGCAAAAACATCCCGTAGCGCGCGGAAACAAACCAGTCTGTATTTCCGGCAGTCTTGTCCATGGAAAACTCCTTGTTTATATGCCTCAGAATTCCATATCCAGGGTGAGGATTTCAAAAGGGTTGACCCGAAGTCGTATTATGTTGCCCCTGCAAATTTTCAGTCTTCTGTTCCTCCGCTCCGCAATATCAGCAAGGTAGGCCTTTTTCACAGGTTTTGCACATTCAATCTCAACGCTCTGTTTTCTACCGAGCAATTCCACCAGCCGCAGGATGCAGGAATCCCTGTCCAGCGCCTTCTTGAAAGAGGTTGGCAGTATATCACCCTTGACCGTGAAAGGACAGAACTCCCTTCCTGCGGAACGGCCGTATTTAATGACAGGAGGGAAATTATACTCCCACGCGGCTTTCGTTACGCTGAGAATGTCGGACTTGCCAAAGAAAAGGCGGTAGGAGATGCTATGAATCCCGCTGTCAGGGATGGCATCGGGTTCATACGGGTTTCTCAGGAGGGTGAGGGACAGGTTATTGCCGTCAACGCGGTATCCATGCTTGTTCCTGTTGAAAAGAGCGGTCCAGTAACTTCCGCTGTTGAACCCGGCCCATTTCAGCGCAGGGTATTCCTTCGGCAGAACTTCTCTCTGGATTGTGCCGAAGGGAACCTCAAAAAAGGCCTTCGGATTTTTCATCCTCACGTTGAAATTAACCCTTACCATTGGAACACCCTCTCTATCGTTGCCCTGCTGCCGCCAGTCTATCTCGTTTTCAAAGTCTATGAACGGAAAGTCGGGATAGAGGATGATTTTCTGAAGAATCCTTGAATCCATGTACCTTCTGCCTATCTTCACGACGGTCCTCAAGGAAGACTCCTCCGTTTCCATTGATTCCACATCAAGAAGATTATCTGTCCTGTATATATTGCCTATAATCCAGGCGCTCATCGGGTGGGGTTTTTCCCATGAAACGCTCATGAGGTTACCTGCCTTTTCCGCCCACCAGGAAGATGGGTCCTCTTTCATGTGTTTGCATGGAGAGAGGACGTCGCTCCTGTTCTTTTTGTCGTAAAGCTCCCTTATCAGTCCTGTCTTGCCGTCTATCCTGATGCGGTAAAATTCATTTTCATATTCATCCCCGGACGGTTTTACAAATTTTCCGCCTTTCCTCTGTCCCGCTTTTCCGGCAGAAATTGTCTTATACCCGTATCCGCAGAGTTTCTCCTCCGATGAATTTATAACCGCCGTCCTCTCCCATCCCAGGGGATTGAATACGAACAAACTATCAGGGTTCCCTGCCGGCGCTATTTTCTGCACTGAGTCTCTCACAAGAGCCGACGCTTTGCTTTTTACGTCATCGGCCAGGCCTGACGAATAGTCGTAGGATGAATGTATGGCCGAGCCGTCAAGGATGTCATGGAACTGGTTGAAGAGAACCTTGTGCCACATCGTCTCCATATCCCGTTCTGCCACTTTCCCACCCTTGAGTGATACGACAGCGCTTAATGCCTCAAGGGCAAGAAGCATCCTTTCGCAATCCCTGTTAGCCCTCTTTATATCAGAATGGGTGGTGTAACAGCCTTCAAATATGGTATTCAGTTCGCCTGAAATGACGGGGAGTTGCTTTCTATGTCTCTCAATTGCCGAAAAATATTCACGCGTGGTTGAAAACTCAAGAGACGGGACAACCGGCTTTTCCTCCATCTGTTTTTTCCTTCTTATATCCGCCTCAGTCGGGCCTCCGCCATGGTCGCCAACCCCGTAAACAAACATGAAATTCTTCAATCCGCAGGATTCATAATACTTCAGAAAATCCGGGAATAGCGTCTCAGGGCTTATCCTGTTAATATAAATGCTGTTGAAGGCGAGTATTTCTCTGCCGTCCCTGCCCTTCCATCGGAAAAGAGGTATCTCCCTGCCGCATCTCATGAAATAGTAGTATTTCAACCCTGCGCCTGCCAGGATTGAAGGGATTGTTTCAGGATGTCCGAATGTGTCAGGGGACCAGAAAACCTTTGTTTCCACGCCGAACTTCTGCCTCGTATACTTCCCTGCATAAAGGGCGTGCCTTGCAATGCTCTCTCCGTCAGACATGTTCAGGTCGCATTCCACCCATGAAGAGGCGGTTACGTCCCATCTGCCCTCTTTTATCTTTTCCCTCACTTTATTTAAAAGAACTCTATCATTGTCTTCAACTATCCTGTATACCTGTGCCTGGCTCTGGGAAAACGTGAGGTCAGGATATTTTTCCATCAATTTGTTCACCGTTTCAAAATCCCGAAGGCAGATATGAACCGTATCTTCGTAACCCCACAGCCAGTTCATGTCAATATGGGCGTGCCCTATGAGATGAACGCAAAATTTTCTTGCTTCTTGCCTGAAAACCTCCAGTTGCTTTTCCGCTTCTCTTATGTCGTTCAAGGCATCCTTCCACCTTCTCTGCGCAATTTTTTCCGGCTGGAGAACCGCGACGGCATTTTCCGCGGCTCTTTTCAGGCGGCGGTTTTTCCCCGCGAGCCGGAAAGCGAACCTGACCTGGTACAGTATGGCGTTCAGCTCAAAAAGGATATCCTCCACCCTGTCAATCTCTATCCCTGCCCAGAAGGTGCCCAGTCCATCGCCCCCGGGCGCCTTGAATACTATCAGGCGTCTCTCTCCTCTGCATGCCTTCTTCATAAGGAGCAGCGGCGTTGCTGTCCTCTCAGCCCAGTACCTGTGCGAATATGCCCTTTCTCCGTCAATGAACAGTTCAACGCCGGAGTGAAAATGAAAGGTGAGATTCACATTACTTCCTTCTGTCGGAATACCCTCTATCTCTGAGGGGAGAATGATTTTCTTTCTGAAATAGGCAGTGCCGCTTTTCATAGACCAGGTCAGGGGCACTTTTTTTTCAGCCCATCCAGAGTCGTCCGTCTCCGGCAGTTCCCCGTTTTCAATCCCCTGCACGAACTTCCATTCCGTCAGCAACAGGTGCTTGTTAACCTTTTCCTGGATCTCCTTCACCTGCGCTTCCCAGACTTTGAGTTTATCCATTAACCTGCTCCTCATATGAAAACAGAATATCCGTCATCGGGTATTTTTTCAATCGTTTTCCATACTGCAACCCCTCTCTTCCTGTAAATCATATCTCTTCACGGACTTTGACATAAGAGAATAATAATTCTAAAATCTCCTGTCAAATTTCCTGTAAAAAGGCAGCGTATATCGCAGAGATGAAAAACCGGATAGAAGTTGCGCAGATAAAGGTTGTCCCGGAGAAGGGCGACGTGGAGAGGAATTTCGGGAGACTGATGTCTCTCCTCGGCAGGATTGCCGTGGAAAAACCGGATGTCGTTGTTACGCCGGAATGTTTCCTTGACGGTTACATGGCAACGGTCAAGGGGGTAAATAGAGACAACATGAGTAATTACGCCGTTGACCCCCGTAACAGCCCTTATGTGAAAACCCTCTCCGAATGGGCAGCCGCTCACTCGGCATGGATAGTACTGGGGTGCAGCAGGTTGTCTCCGGAAGGAGTGTATAATTCAGCCCTGGTCTTTGACCGCAGGGGAAGACTGGCGGGCTGGTACGATAAAACGCACCTGCAGGCGCACGACAAGAAGTACGTGCAGGGCGACAGCATTCATGCTTTCCGTTCGGATTTCGGTGTCTTCGGAGTCATGATTTGCGCTGACCGCAGGTGGCCGGAGGTAACACGCTCCCTTGCCCTTCAGGGAGCACAGGTCATCTTCAATCCAACATACGGGATGCATGACGAAAGGAACCTGCATATGATGCAGACGCGGTCTTACGAAAGCGAATGCTATATCGCCTTCACCCATCCCCTTCAATCCCTGCTTACAGGTCCGGAAGGCAGGGTTATTACAAACGAGAAAAGAAAAACGGTTGATTTTGCCATAACAAGAATTGATTTATCTCTTGCGAACAGGGTGCGAAAGGGCGCCTTTTCACACCTGAAGGACAGAAGGCCTGAAATTTATACTCAGTCATGAGGAGTTAAAATGAAGGACTGCCTCAAAATGCTTGCAATAGGGGATATTCATTATGCCAGCGGTCGCCGTGTTGCTCCCACCCCTGAGAGGAGGTCCGCATACGGGGTGGAATTCCTCAAAAGGGTATTGAGGCGTTTTTCAGACGAAGAAAAACCTGACGTACTGGTCCTTCCGGGCGACCTCCTTGACGACGGAAGGGAGAGGGAAGCAAGGGGAGACCTGCTGAGCATCAGAAAGGTACTGGAAGAATCCGGCATCCCGGCAGTTTCTGTCCCGGGCAACCATGAGGGAGATAACGCAGCCTTTTTTTCGGCGCTCGGGGATAAGCCGGGAATCCACGTCGTCAAGAATTTTATCATCTATTCCTTCTCCGACGCATACGGCGAGAATGACAGTTGCAGCCGCAGGGAGGAAGACCTTGACAGGTTCCGTTCCGAGACCGGGAAGCATCCCGGGAAAAAAATAATAGCATTGCAGCACAACCAGGTCCATCCGCTCATAGAGAGCGCCTACCCGTACAACCTTGCCAATGCCGGACAGGTACACCGGTTCTACGCGGAAAACCGGGTATTCCTCTCCATCAGCGGTCATTACCACCCCGGAATTGACCTTGCATCCAGAAACGGGGTTGGATACCTTACCGTTCCCGCCCTTTGCGAATCCCCTTTCAGGTATCTGATTATTGATATACAGGGTGAACGGATAGACGTCAGGACATACTCACTGAAAAACCCTCTGCCTCTCTCCGACAACCACTGCCATTCTCAGTTTGCCTACTGCGCGGAAGACGTGACCGTGGAAAAGGTTATTGAAAGGGCCGTTCTGCTGGGCATGAGATACGTTTGCTTCACCGAGCACGCTGATCAGTTGTACCTTACAAGGAAGGAATACCAAAACCAGGTCTTTTTCCGCAACCCGGGCATTATTCGCAAGGCAAGGGAAAAGGGCAGGGACAGGGTAAGAGCATTCCGGGAGGCGGTGAGAACGAGCGGCTCGGTCATGGCGAGGACAGGGCTTGAAGTCGTTCCGGATTCATCTGGAGGCGTTACCCTTCTCCCTGAAGACAGGGAGGGGCTGGACCTCATAATCGGCGCGGTGCATTCCCTGCCGGAGGATTTTTCATCCGCTCCTGCGTCAAGGATGCAGAAGGCCTTTATGGAGGCGGTTGAGGTGCTCCTGAAAAATGATATGGCCGTTCTTGCACATCCATTCCGCATCTTCGTGAGAAACGGATTGAACCCTCCTGCAGAACTTTTCAGGCCGATGGCGGAGATGCTGAAGAGTTACGGGGTAGCGGCAGAACTGAATTTCCATACCAATAGGCCTGCACCGGAGTTTTTTGACATTTGCCTGCAGGAGGCAATAAAGGTATCATTAGGGACGGATACTCATAATCTCTTGAAGGCAGGAGAATTCAATCAGCACCGGAGATTCCTGGAGATGCTCGGAGTATCAACGGAACACCTTGGAGAGGTATTGTATTTGCTGCCCTGAAGGATGCAAGCATCTCAGTTTGTCATTGCGAGGGAGTGTTTCTTGCGACCGTGGCAATCTCCGGAATTGTTTCTATGCTCTCGCAATGAAAAAAAACATAAAGGAGAGAGAAAAGGAATGGGAAAGATACGAGCGGCTGTTATCGGATGCGGAAAATTCGCTGAAGCACAGCACCTGCCAAACTGCGAATGGTCTGACAGGGTTGAACTGTACTTCTGTTCCTCAAGAAGCGAAAAGGGGAGAAAGACGGCGGAAAGGTTCGGTTCCGAAAAAATTACCGCGGATTACAGGGATATACTTAAGGACCCGAAGGTGGACATGGTGATACTGAGCGTGCCCCATGAACAGCACATGTTCTACATAAAAGAGACTCTTAACGCAGGAAAGAACGTATTGTGCGAGAAACCCATGACAATGACCGTGGAGGAGGCGTACGATGTGATTAAACTCGTGAAGACAAAGGGCGTCAGACTCTGCGTGGACTATAACCGCAGATGCAGCCCCGCAATGCTGGACATGAAGAAGAACTTCATGGCCCACAGGGACAATCCCGGAGGGAAGGCCAGGGTATATACCCAGGAACTCAACAGACCCATGTGGGCTGAAGAATACAGGACAATGGTCATGATAAGGATTAACGACGAGAGTCTCACCTATGGGGGAGTCCACATAGACTGGAAGGAAGGAGGGGGGCTGATTATAGGTGAAGGATGCCACTGGCTGGACCTTATGTGCTGGCTGCTTGAAGAACAGCCGGTCAGGATTTATGCATCAGGAAGCACCCGGATGAATTATGTGATCACCGTGGAATTTACAGGCGGCGCACTGGGATGCCTTTTTTTCTCCGCATCCGGAACATTTGAGTACCCAAAGGAACTCATAGAAATCCAGCACAGGGGCAAGATTTTCAGGAGCGAATGCTTCGTTGAAAACCAGTACTTCGGGCTCGGGGAACGAACGGTCAAGACATTCGCTCTCCAGTTTGACCTCCAGCCGGACCACGGAAAAGAGGGTGGACTTGCCGGTTACCTGAAGAAGATAGATGCGGCGGGCAGGGAATACGTTGAAACGGGGAAGTTTAAGTATGTCTTCCCCGACAAGGGGCACAGGGGACTTCTTAACTCCTTTGCCGAAGCGATTATGAACAACACCCCTTCTCCGGCAGACGAAATTGCGGGCATGCGGGCGACATACCTTTCGCTCAGGGGAATGGAGTCGATACGCAGGAGCATAGCCCTGCCGATAAATACCGAAGAGTGGGAGATGTACGTGCACCTGTGAAGGTGTGAATTCAAGTTAGAGGTTTTTTTCCGGACAGATTGGAAGGATACCTGTACCAGTCCATCTTTTTCCTGCCGAAGGATGCCCACGGAAACTTCCCAACCGCCTTCCCAAATACCTCGGTCATATTCCGGCCTCTGACCGGTTTTTTCAGGACAGGTTTCAGAGGAGGGAAATGCCCCGGGGAATCAAGGAGGTTAAGCGTTAAGGGACCCCTGATTACATAGGGCTTTATCTCCTTCCTCCTCTCAATCCCTTTCCGGACGCCTTCCCTTATTATCTCCTGCGCCCGCGCAGGCAGCACCGAACGGCAGCAGTTGGGTCCGTAACTGTGTTTCACAACGCCGGTGATGATACCCGGGTTTTTCTTCTTCAACTCTCCGGTGATGACCTGGTCGCCGCTCACAAATACCACGGGTATGCCGAGGTCGCCTGCCAGAGCCATGGCCATTGATGCTTCACTGAGGCATATCTTGCCGCCGTTCACCTCCCATCTGCTGTGTGGACAGACCCCATCCAGTTCTCCGCCCATGGCGTGCATGCCAACCAGAACCATCGCATCCCATCCCTCTTTCAACTCCGTCAGCCACTCGGGGAAACACTCACCCCTGCCGTGAATAATCTCGCAGCCGCTTTCAAGCTCTTCAAAAAGAATGTTGTACCCCGAACCGTGGCTGTCATTGACATATATCGTATCCGCACCTGCTTCTTTTGCGCCTTTAACCGCGGCGTTCACCTCTCCCGTGAGCATCCGGTACATCCTCTGCCTGTGGTGGAAATTCTCAACAGTCTGAGTTTCCCTGTCCTCAAAGGAGATAAAACCCGAAATACCTTCAATATCAGTCTGGATGTAAACCTTCATCTGAATATTCTCCCTTACCTTACCTTCTTTTCTATCGGCAGTTCCTTGAAGGTATTCTGCAAGAGAACCCTGTCGGTCCTGTCAAAAGTGATGCTTCCCAGCCCGTAGTAGTACCAGACATCACCGTTTTTGCGTTCCTCTATCTCTTCCGGGTTGCCGAGCAGGTTGCTGACTTCTTCCGCAGACATCCCCTTTTTTACACCTCCCCATGCATCCGCATCAGGCCTCGTGGAAGCAGAGTACTGGGTGGCAAGTTCAAGATTCCTCATCGCTTTGGCAAGTTTCGCGTTTGAATCATTGAGTCTGTCAATATCCGCCTGCATCTTCTCAACCTGCTTTGACAGTTTATCCAGTTTTGCCTCCATCTCCGTTATCTTCGCGGTCAGAGAGGCGATATCCGTGCCGGTTTCAGACGCCGTCTGCTCCTCCGCATAACATGAAAGGGCAATAACCAGCGTAAAAAGCATAATAACTTTTCGTAGAATAGACATTTCTTCTCTCCCAAATCCCCCTTTCAATTTCCCCCTTTGACAAAGGGGGAGACAGGGGGATTTTTAATTTTGCACCCCTTCGAGTGTTTTCTGCAAAGCAATCTCTGAGATTGCCACGCCTCTGCAATACGGGGCTCGCAATGACAAACAGAAAAAATCTTTTATTTTATAGGTTGAAAAACTCCTTCGGATTATTATAGCACATCCCTCGCGCCAGTTCTGCAGCTGTATCCTCGTCCATCTGCCCCTTTTCCGCCATTTCTCCCAGAACGTCCGAGAGAACGCGGCGGAACATCTCAAACCTTGAGCCGTACGAGAGAATCTTGCGCGAATCAGATGCCATGCCGGCAAAAGCGGAAAGAAGGTCCACACTGCCGATGTACTCAAGTTGCCTCTTCATGCCTGTCGGATTATCGCAGAACCACCATCCCGAGCCGAGACGGACACCTGCGCCGAAGGCACGCGACAGGGTGGCAAGGGTTGCATAGTGAGCAGGGTCAAGGCAGTAGAGTACTATTTTCAGCCTGCCGTCAAACCGGTTGAGAAAAGAAGCGAGCGGCGGCAGTATATCAATAAAATGGCTGGACACATCCCCTCCCGCATCATTTCCCATCCTGTCAAGCAGAACCTTTCTTACATCCCTTACCGCGCCTATGTGAATCTGGAAAACCCATCTCTTTTCCGCGTCAAGTTTTCCCATGAAGCCGAAAATATGGTCTGTGAAGGAATCCGCTTCTTCGGGCTGTATATCCTTTCCATCAATCGCTTTCCTGAAAATCCTTTCCGCCTCGTTGCGTTCAGATGTCCCTGAAAATGGCTTTTCAACTCCGTGGTCACTCGCCCTGCATCCGCATTCCGCAAAATAGTCGTGAGACCTGCGGAGAATGTCCTCCAGGTTTTCAACAGAACGGCATTTCATACCGAACCGCAGTTCAAGTTTCTCAAGATACTGACGCCAGCCCGGAGTGCCTATCTTCATTATCCTGTCAGGCCTCCACGCAGGCCTTATGACCGTTCCGCCCATCATCCGGTTGACCTGCAGATGTCCATCCAGTACATCAGCGGGGTCGTCTGTTGAGCACATGACCTCAACGTTCGCTTTTCGCAGCAACTGCTGCGGCCGGTTATCGGGCAGGGCAAGTTTTTCGGAAACGGCCTTCCATGTCTTCCGGCCCGTGGACCTGCAGAGCAGTTCGTCTATCCCGAAAGTCCTCTTGAGGTCAAGGTGAACCCATTCATATACGGGGTTTCCCGCAACAAGCGGAAAGACCTCTGCCATCTTCAGCCACTTTTCTTCCGGAGAAGCGTCCCCGGTGATGTATCTCTCCGGAACCGAACATTTCCTCAGCATCTCCCACACATAGTGGTCGGTGGCTGCAAAGACCTGCCAGGGGTTACCGTAATTCCTGTTTTCCGCGATTTCCCTTACGTCGGCATGGTTATGCGGGTCAACAACGGGAAGTCCGGCAATTCTTTTAAAGATACTTTCTGCGGATTTATTCCCCAGGAGATACTTCTTGCCCAGAAATCCCATTTTTTTTCCGTGTCGGAATGCGTGAACCCAGATCTCTTCCCGATTTCAATTCATGCGTAAAGTGAAGCGGATATCATATCCAGAAAACCTGGTTCCCCGGCTTCCCCGTGAACAAATCAACTATAAACCATATACCGGCACAGGTGTACAGACCGAGAGGCAGCCCGAGGAAAAAGTATTTTAACTTGTCGTAAACCTGCGCCCCTCCGTATCTCATGATAATGGACTTTATGAGCCACACCAGGAATATGGAGAACCAGAGCGTATCAATCCACACCACCGGCGCAATAACAATCCCTATCGGATGAAACGGCCACCAGAGAAAATTCTGCCTCATGAAAAGAAATATTCCCATGGTGACGGCTCCTATCCCCTTGCCTATCCATCCCACGGCATTGGGCGGGTTCTGGCGCCTTATCATCTCGGTCGCATAATTGTAGGGAGCCGTAACATTGCCGCGGTAATACCAGTCGTTAAGGTTGATGCCCCCGTACTTGTATCCGAGTTTCAACTGCAGGATGACGGCAACTATGATGGTCAGGGTTATGGCGCTCATTATCACCCACGCAAGAGGCCTCCTGTTGCCTTTCATCCCTTCGCCGACCTTCAAGCCCATTGAGACCGAGGAGAGCGGGAATGTCCTGACATCGGCGGCATAGACATAGGTCATGACGAGGGCTGCGATTGTCATGGGGTTGAGATGCGCCGAGCCGAAGGACGAAACTATCTGCGCTGATGCGATGGACGTGGCGACGAGCGTCGGGACGCCGCCCTCGCAGACAACGCGCGTGATGGTAAGCCAGATTACAAGAGCGATGACAAGAAACAGCAGGGCTATGTACCATGCCATGCCGGATACGGTAAGCCAGCCGGTCAGAAAAAGGGAGCCGAAGACAAGCCCCCAGAAAGCGGCCTTGTATGAAAGGATCTCGCCGGAATCGTCCACCTGCCTCTTCCCCGTCGCACCGTACCAGACCTCTTTGAGGTGCCCCCTTGATATCCATAAACTGTATCCAACCATAACAAGCATTGCGCCCATACCGAAGTGGTTGAAAAGAGGCTCTCCGGAACAGCCGTAGATGCCGACGTTCTCGACGCTCGCTATTCCCATGATGTTGAAACTGCCCCTTATGACCTTGAAGAGGATATTGAAAAACCAGATGGAAAACAGTATGTTCAGGTTGACGAAGTATATGAATCCTATGACCGGGAAACTTATCCAGAAATTCACACCGACGGTCCTCCGGAATATCTGGATACCGCGGGAAAGGTGAATGACCGGTACCATGGGGAAATAGAAATGCAGGGCGTTAAGCGTTCCTATCAGAAACGCTATGGAAAAACCCAGCCACATGAGCGGATTCTTGAAGAAGGGTGGTATCTTTCCCTGTCTTCCGCCTGCCGGGTTCTCCCTGACCATCTCCCTGGGGAGTATGGTGAGCGGATACACGAACCGTTCCCTCTCCATCCACTGTTTTCTCAATATCGAGGCGACGCAGAACATCACGTAATACAGTACAAGAATAAAGGGGATCCAGATAAGCAGGGGCCTGATCCACGAACCCCACGGTATCTTCATGCCCTTGGGCAGTCCTTCAAAAAAATACCTGACGGCATCCGCATCATTGACTATCAGGAATTTCTTCATGTGCGGGATAAGGTAATTGGCCCACTGATTGTCGGGAGATGCGTAGTAGAGGGGACCGGAGATTATCGGCAGGATCTGACTGCCCAGTCCCATCTCCGCGACGGAAGATGCGACCAGTATCATTATGTAAATCAGCAGAAGTTCGCCCGGGGCAAATGCCAGGTTTTTCTTCACCGCCTTGAGCAGGGAGTTCACAAGGAATACCAGCAGGAAGAAAAGGAAGATGGCGCCAGCCGGCATATGGTCTATCGCCATATAGGAGCTGTGAGTGACGTTCACGGAAAACTGGGCAACAAATGCAACGAGCACAGAAAGCAGCAACCCGGCAATAAATGCCCGTCTGGTCAGAAACTTATCCACTGTTCCCTCCTTTCAGCGATTGCTCTATCGCGTATGCAATTTCAAAGATTCTTTCTTCCCTGAAATGAGGGGCTATTATCTGCACCCCTACGGGCAGGGAATTGACAAAGCCCACCGGCAGGTTCATGGCAGGAAGCCCTGCGAGGTTTATATTGGCCGTGAAAATGTCGGAGAGATACATCCTGAGAGGGTCTTCCTTTTTCTCCCCCAGCATGAAAGGCAGTTCCGGGGTGGTTGGAGTAATTATCACGTCCACTTCCCTGAACGCCTCCGTGAAGTCCTTCCTGATGAGGGCACGCACCTTCTGCGCCTTCATGTAGTATGCGTCGTAGTAGCCGGCAGAGAGAACGTATGTGCCGAGGATTATCCTCCTCTTGGCCTCGCTCCCGAAACCCTCTCCCCTGGTATTCATGTACATTTCCTGAAGGTTCCTGTAATTGGAGGTGCGAAATCCGTACTTTACTCCGTCAAATCTCGCAAGGTTTGAACTTGCTTCCGCGGTTGCCACTATGTAGTAAACGGCTATGCCGTACCTGGTATGCGGCAGAGAGATACGCCTGACCTCCACACCCAGTTTTTCCACAAGGCGAATTATTTCGTCTGTTCTTTCTCTGACGGGTTCTTCTATCCCGGATGACAGATATTCCTCGGGGATGCCTACCCGCAGCCCGCTGACATCCTCTTTCAGGAATGCCGTATAATCCGGAACATTTATGTCCACCGAGGTTGAATCCCTCTCATCCCTTCCGGAAATAACGTTCATCAGGATGCAGGCATCCCTTACGTCTTTCGTTATGGGGCCTATCTGGTCAAGAGAAGAGGCAAAGGCAATCAGCCCGTACCTTGAAACCCTGCCGTAGGTCGGTTTCAGGCCGACAACCCCGCAAAAAGCCGCCGGCTGCCTTATCGAACCGCCTGTGTCCGAACCCAGCGCACCGAAACAGAGATTCGCCCCGGTTGCGGCTGCTGACCCTCCCGAAGAGCCGCCGGGAACCCGCGTCTCATCAAAAGGGTTCCTTGTGGGACCGAACGCTGAGCTCTCGGTTGAGGAACCGAAAGCGAACTCGTCCATGTTGGTTTTCCCCACCACTATCGCGCCGGCGTTTTTCATTTTTTCTATGACCGTTGCGTCATACGGGGGATAGAAATTCTGGAGAATCCTGGAAGCGCATGTTGCAGGCATTCCCCTCATGCAGATGTTATCCTTCACCGCAACAGGGATACCTTCCATGCATCCCGGTTTTTCACCACCGGATATCTTCCCGTCAACCTTCTCCGCCTCTGCAAGAGCCTCCGGGTTAAGATGAAGATAGCTGTGCAGTCTCCCGTCCTTCTGTTCAATGGCCGCCAGCAGCGATTTTACCACTTCAACGCAGGACACCTCTTTTCTCATCAGCAGTTCCTGCAACTGCCACGCCGTCATATTGAGCGTATCCATCGTATTTTCGCGTATAGCGTGTAGCGTTTAGCGTATAGCCGAAACTTCAGACCCTACAGTTTTTCAATACGCTGCCTTTTTCGCTTTTCAAAGGTGTTTTCTCGGGTCCGCTATTTTCCCCTCAATACTGCTTGCGGCAACCGTGGCCGGAGAGGCGAGGTAGATGAAGGCATTCTGGTTTC
>CAYOFY010000018.1:0-8406 GCA_964403465.1 uncultured bacterium | reverse complement strand
CTGCTTGCGGCAACCGTGGCCGGAGAGGCGAGGTAGATGAAGGCATTCTGGTTTCCCATCCTGCCCTTGAAGTTTCTGTTCGCGGTTGATATCACATTTTCGCCGTCGGAAGGAACCCCCTGGTGGGTACCCACGCAGGGTCCGCACCCCGGGTTTGTCACGCAGCCGCCGGCTTCCGTTATCGCCTGGACATACCCCTTCTTCATGCATTCAAGGTAAATCTCCCTTGAGCCGGGGGTACATATGAGCCGGATGCCGCGTTTCACCTTTCTGCCTTTAAGAATCCTTGCGGCAACCTCAAAATCCTCTGTCCTGCCGTTTGTGCATGTTCCTATAAAGGCCTGGTGTATTACCGTGCCTTCGATCTTTTCAATGTCAGCCACGTTGTCAACCGCGTGCGGCATTGCAACCTGGGGTGGCATACCGGTTACATCTATCTCAACTTCTTTTTCATATGCCGCGTCCTTATCGGCAAAAACGGGCTTTGCGGTTCTCGCATCGTGCTCCCTGAGCCATCGGACGGTCTCTTCATCCGCCTCCATTATCCCGCACTTCGCACCCACCTCTGCAGTGAGGTTGCATATCGTGAATCTGGCGCTCATTGAGAGAGAGCCGAGCGTTTCTCCTTTTATTTCAACGCTTCTGTAAAGGGCTCCTTCGGCAGTGAGTTTCCTGACAATTGCAAGCGCAATATCCTTGCCGAACACGCCACGGGGTATTTTCCCTTTCAATACGACCTTCACGGTCTGCGGAACCTTGAACCACAGATTGCCTGTCAGAAGCGCTATCGCAAGGTCGGTTGAACCAACCCCGCATGACATGGCATTGAGCGCTCCGTAGGTCGGGGTATGGCTGTCCGCGCCCAGGACAAGGTCCCCGCATTTTACCAGCCCTTTCTCCGGAAGAAGCACATGGCAGACTCCCTCGCCGATGTCAAAGAGACCTATCCCGTATTTTGAAGAAAAATCCCTCATCATCTTGTGGAGGGCTGATACTCCCTGGGATTGGCTGGGGCTGTTGTGGTCAATGACAAAAACCGCCTTATTCCGGTCAAAAACCCTATCCGCCTCAAACCGCTCAAAAGCCTTGATAACAAGGGGGGCAGTACCGTCCTGGGCCATTACAAAATCCACCCTTGCAAGGGTGATATCCCCTGCCTGAACCTTCTTTGCCGAGTGGGAGGAAAGAATCTTTTCCGCTATCGTCTGTCCCATTGTGAACTCTCTCAAATACCGGGGTTCGGGGTTCGTGAAATGCTTTTTTGGTTTTGTTTTTCCCGATTCCCGGATCCCGAGTCCATGACTCCGGTTTTTCACGGTGTCAGGGTCAAAAGCTGTCTTACCTCTTCGGGATGCTTTGCTATGAATATCAGTTCCTCGTCGGTCAGGGGCAGCTGGTTTGCCACGTTTGCGTACCTGGCAAGCGTGAGTATCTCCCTTGCCTCTTCGTCGTCCTTGAATTTGACCTCAAGTTTGCCATAAACGTTCCTGAGTCCCTTGATGCCGCTGTATTCGCCCAGGAGTATCATTCTGCCGCTCTCAACGACCTCCGGGACTCCCCTGCCGAGTTCCTCGAAATCGTACAACTCATAATTTCTTCTGTCTTTCAGCGCGCCGTCCACGTGTATGCCTGAAGAGTGCGCAAAGGCATTCTTCCCCACCCCTACCTGGTTTATGGGTATGGGAACGCCGAAGGCGTATGACGCGTAATGTGAAATCTTCCATGCCATCTTAAGGTCAATCCCCGGGTCAAGTCTATACCTGCCGGCAAAACCTGCCGCATACCTCAGAGCCAGGATAACGGAAACAAGGTCGGCATTGCCCGCTCTCTCGCCCATGCCGTTAACCGTCGTATTTATATAGGCGTCAACCCCCGCGTCCACCGCGGCCTTTGCCCCTGCCACAGAAACGGCAACCACCATGCCCAGGTCGTTATGGCAGTGCAGTTCAATGGGAATCTTCACTTCCTTTGCAATCTTGTATATCTTATCGTAGATGGTGAACGGAGAATCGCATCCGAGAGTATCGCAGTAACGGACTCTATCCGCACCGTGCTCTTTTGCCGTCATGGCGAACTCAATCAGCCGGCCGGTTTTTGTTCTTGACGCGTCCTCGGCGTTTACCCCCACGGATCTTGCCCCTTTTTTCCTGGCGAGCATCAGCGCATCCTTCATCTCGTTTATCACGTCCCTGATTTTCATCTTGCCCTGGAATTTGCCCACGATCATCTGTTCGGACGTGGAGATTGATATGTTGATGTGTTCAAGTTCCGGTATGTTCTTGAAGGCTTCCTCAACATCCTGGGGTATTGCCCTCATCCATCCTGAAATACGGATGGGCGACAGGACCTTCTGTCTGGCAAGTTTCAAATTCGCATTCAGATAATTTATTTCATGTCCGGTTACGGGAAACCCGGCCTCGCTCTGAAAGACGCCCATCTGGTTAAGATAGTAGTTAATCATGGTCTTCTGCAGTTTGGAAAGGCCCAGATGAGCTGTCTGGACGCCGTCACGGTTTGTTACGTCTATTATGTTTATCTTGTTCATAATGCACCTCTTTACCCCAAACCGACGTTTTTTGTCGTCCCTGCATGTTGTAGGCAGGGATCTATTCCATCTCACGTCTCACTCTGCAAGGTGAGGGGTTCATGATTTTGTCTCTCTCCTTTACTCCGCTTGCCCCGATTTTGTTTTTCGGGGAATTCTGCCTGGATGCGCCTTCAAGGTGAGGGACGTTGTCTCGTTTATCCTTTCACTTCCAGCATCTGCGGGTTCTGCGCCTGATGTCGATGTTCACTGCCTCTGTACACCTTGAGTTTCTTGAGCATCTGCCTGCCCAACTTGGTCTTGGGCAGCATCCCGCCAACGGCAAGAGTGAAAACGGTTTCCGGTCTCCTGGTCAGGAGAGACATAAGGGATTCCTTCTTCAGCCCCCCCATGTATCCCGTGTGCTTGTAATAGATCTTATCCTGGAGTTTTCTGCCTGTAACCTTGATCCTGCCCGCGTTAATAACCACGACAAAATCCCCGGTGTCAACATTGGGCGTCCAGACTGTCTTGTGCTTGCCCATGAGAACCCTCGCCGCCTGCGTGGCAACCCTGCCGAGCACCTTGTCCCCGGCGTCTATCAGGTACCATTTTCTGGCGATATCCTTCTTCTTTGCTGATTCTGTTTTCGGCATTGTACCCTCCATCGCGAACTATTTTCGGTTGATAATAGGTTAAGATTATACCACCTGTTAACCACCCGGTCAAAAATTGAAAAAAACCGAGGCGCTGGAGAGGAAAAAGGAAAGATGCCGCGCAATCGCGGGGTTTGTGAAGTCATCAACAAAGGGCTGCCCATCCTTGTTCATTTCGGTGCCGCATACAACCGGCATTTTGCTCCTCTTGCAGGTTCTTATGAATCTGTCCAGATTTCCCACCTTTTTTTCCTTCTCCTCCCTGTCGGAGACATTGCAGTTCCTGTCAGGGATAACGGTTACAGCCCTTATCCCTTTGCTTCTCAGAAAATCCACCAGGTCCCCGGGGTTTTCCTCTCCCGGGCTTGTTCCGTCAAGCCACGTTCCCGTCGGAACGCCTCCGGCTGATTCTATCATCCTCACGGTCTCGTCCAGCAGGGGAAAGTTTTTCCTTTCCGGCGGCACGTATCCCGGACCGCCGTGTTTTATCAGCTTTTTCCGCATAAGCTCCCTGAAATCGGCAATGTTGCCGTTTCTGCGGTTTCCTGCATCCTCTTCCGTCAATCCGAGGATATCCGCCCAGAACCTGTCAACCCCTTCCCCCGGAATTTCTTCAGATTTTTTCAGATATGCTTCCATCATGTGCCGTTCCGTGGGATTACCCGAAGGAGTCAGCGGCAGGATATCCTTCCCGTAATCAACCGCCACCTCTTTCAGGAAAGAATTGAGTCTGTCCACGACCTGCCTGTTTCTTCTCTGCGCAGTCTCCCGCATGGAGAGGAAAAATCTTCCTGCCTCCGAGCGTTCATCGGGATTTTTTCTGAACCCTTTTCCGCATAGATAGTATATCCCCGGCTCTTTCGGAGAGTTAACAACAATCTCCTTCATCTCGGGGATAAAGACCCTTGATTCAAAACCGCCTGTGGCCCTCATGCCAAGAAGACGCCCTGCGTGAAGGGTTTCCTCAAGACCTGCAAGCGTATCAAAATCAACCGTGCCCACATACTCCAGTCCTGTTCTCCATCCTTCAAAAATCACCCTGGAAGGCGACCAGTTGTTGTAGTTGTAGGAGTGAAACGTATGCAGGTGCAGGTTGATCCACGGCTTCAGGTCCTTCCCCCTGGAAATCCGGCCCGATTTGACCATGCCGGCAATATCGGCCAGGGCTTTTTCCCTTATGCCGGAGTCAAACGCAGAAAGACTGTCTATCACCTGATTTATTTGCTGGGTAATCATTCTCTTGCCTTTGTCTTCTTTTGTTTATCTCTCCCGCCGGAAACGGGGTGGGAAGGGCGATATCACCTTGCCTTAACTCGGCGGATCTTTATGGAATTGCGGTGGCAGGAAAGCCCTTCTGCCTGCGGCAGGACTTCAATCATATGCCCGTATCTGCCGTAAAACCCTTGACCCGCCGAAATAGCGGCATGGCTGCGCAGGAAGGTATAAACCGAAAGCCCCGAGGAGAACCTCGCTGCCCTTCCGGTCGGCAGCACATGGCTGGGCCCGGCAAAATAATCTCCAAGGGTTGCCGGGGAATAATCCCCGATGAATATCGCGCCGGCAATAACCATGTCTGCCAGGACACGGGGATTTCTGCACATGACCTCCAGGTGTTCAGGAGCAACATAATTTATTATCTCCACGGCCTTCTTCCTGTCCCCTGTCACAATGAAGTACCCTCCCTTCACCATGCGACCCAGCAATTGCCCCTCTTTCTCACAGGTCGTCACCAGTATGCCCAGCCCGCCGGTATGCTCAATCTGCGCCTCAAGGTCAGCGGCAATCAAGTCCGCATCCGCAGAGCCGTCCGAGAATATGACAAGTTCGCTGGGACCTGCAAGAAGGTCTATTCCAACCCTGCCGTATACCAGCCGTTTTGCGGCATTGACATACTTATTGCCGGGACCTGCTATGACATCCACGGCCGGCACCGTCCCGGTTCCGTAAGCAAATGCGGCTATCGCCTGCGCCCCGCCTACGGCAAAAACATCCTTTATCCCGAGGCGGTCAAGAACTCCGAGAATCAGAGGATGGATCTTTCCTTTACAGGAGGGCGGACTTGCAACGTAAATATTTTTCACACCTGCGACCTGCGCTGGAATAACGGTCATCAATACCGTTGACACAAGCGGCGCCTGCCCTGCGGGTATATAGATACCGGCTCTTTCTATGGGTGAAAAAGCGTACTCCGCGGAGATATCTTTCTCTTTCACAGCAAATTTTTTCGGAATCTGCCCGGCATGGTATTTTCTTATGCGCTTTTCCGCCGTTTTGATAACCTTCAGAATTTCCCTGTCTATCTTCTTCCCTGCATCGGCAAGTTCTTTCGCAGGAACCTTCAGATTTACACTCTTTACTCCGTCAAACTGTTTCGTGAACCTTGCGAGGGCTTTATCCCCGTCTTTTCTTACCCCATCAATAATGGAACTAACCTTCTTTTCCACAGCCCTTTCATCCCGGACTTCCAGCAACTTCTTCAGCCTTCCGAAAGATATCTTTTCCATTACCTCAGCCCTTCAATGACGCTTTTATAATCCTTTCCATTGAATATAAACGACCCTGCTATGAGTATATCGGCGCCGGCATCCTTTACGACTTTTGCGGTTTCGTTGTTTATCCCCCCGTCAACGGAAATTTCAAAGGAGAGTTTTTCCTTCTCCCTCCACTCCGCGAGTTTTACAATCTTCGGAACCGCCTCACTGATGAATTTCTGCCCGCCGAACCCCGGGTTGACGGTCATCACAAGAACCTGCTCCACGTCAGGGATATAAGAATGGATTTCCCTGATATCCGTCGGAGGGTTTATCACCATGCAAACCTTCTTTCCAGCTTTATGGATTTCTTTAATTACGGACTTCTGGTCAACCCTGCATTCTATGTGTATCCCTATGATATCCCCGCCGGCATCGGCAAACTGCCTCCAGTACTTATCCGGCCGTGCAATCATCAGGTGCGCTTCAAAAGGCAGGGAAGAAAACCTTCTGATGGCTTTCAGAACCATGGGCCCGAAAGTTATGTTGGGGACAAAATTGCCGTCCATGACGTCAAAGTGTATGAAATCCGCTCCAGCTTCCGTGACCGCCTTGACCTCCTCTCCCAGCCGGCTGAAATCCGCGGAAAGAAGCGATGGCGATATCTTCATTTTTTTTGACATATCCATCCTTCCTTAAAGTATATCAGGAACCGCCTTCTTGTCAACCCCTTGATGATGGGATATACCTCCATATCTACGTGAATTAAGGCAGCCGTAAGGGGATATGCTGACGGGGTCCCTTTTCTTCAGGTTATGGCGCGTCCGGCTGTTTCTTTTCTATGTTGTACCAGTCAATCTTCCTTGTCAGGTACATGAAGACCGCAAGAATAACAAACAGCCCGATGCTGCCTATCAGCAGGGAATAATCCTGCAGTTGCAGGATAATGAAGAAGAACGCGTAAAACACGGTCAGTATGAGCGCAATCAACAGAGAGAGGAGCCTGTTCGCCAGTATGCTTCTTGTGTAGGCGGCAATCAGCAAAATCGTGCCTAAACCTGCGATCAAATAGGCATTGTTGAATGAGACATGCTCCGAAAAAGCCAGGAGAAGCGTATAAAAGATAACCAGAGCGATTCCTATAAGGAGGTACTGGATAGGATGAAGCAGTTTTTTGTTTAATAACTCCAGAATAAAAAACGACAGGAACGTCAATATGATGAACATACCGGCGTATTTTGAAGTCCTCTCTGATTTCTGGTATTCGTCCACCGGCAGCAAGAGTGCTGCGCCACAAGCAGAGGACTGAACCTGCGACCGGTATGTATCGCCAATCCATTTCTGAGGATAGTCTCTGTTGAAATCAAGTATATTCCATTCTGCGTTGAACCCGCTGTCACTGACCTCTCTTTTTTCAGGCAGAAACGCTCCTGTGAAACTCGGATTATTCCAGGAAGAAGTCATATTGACAACCGTTTTTTTGCCGACAGGGACAAAATTTATGGTCTGCCCGCCGTTAAGGCTTATATCCATGGAAAATTTAAACCGCGCCGAAGGAGGCTTCAGTTCCGGATGCACGCTGATTCCCCCCGCGACTATTTCGTTGCTTCCCACCCCGGGCTCGGCAGTCAATTCGCCGTCATTCCACATGATTTTTATGGCTTCCTTAACGCCCCTTAAGTTGGATATCCCCACAACAAGACCGGCGTCTTTCCACACGACATCTTCCGGCGGTATGGATAAACCTTCAAAAGCCGGCTTCAAAAAATAGCCGCCCAGATGCAACCTTGCGGTGTACAGTACAACCTTATAGATACCTCTGTATCTTATTTCAGGGCTGAGTTCGCTCTCAACGGATAATTCATCGGGAAGGAAATAGGCATATTGCGTAATGGTTGTTAAAACACCCTTATCGTCCTTTATCTTCTTGGTGAACGGGACGGTTAATACCGGCCCCGTAATTACCTGCTTGCCTCCCCACATGCCGCTTATTTCCTGAATGACGTCCTGCTGCCTCTGCTCCCGCTCCTTTATCAGGGATTTTATTGCATTGGCGGGAACAAGGAGAAGCCCGATTAAAACCGCTATGGCAATCAACTTCAGTCCGGCAGAATTCTTAAGTTTATTGTCACTTACCATGATTTTCCCCCTTTTGCCCTGCCCTGATTTATCATTTTACTCTGTTTCCTCCCCCTGTCAATTCAACCGATTGAGACTTTTTTCCTGAAAAACTCATACTTTTCTATTTCACCCTGTTTTTCAGCCCACTTTCCTATTTTCTGCAAATAAATTCTGTTCCTTTTCGCTACCATAACTGCATGGTCTAAAGCCTGACGGTCATCCCAGAAAAAATAAGCGGCCAGTCTGTCTTTGACGCAATCCGTCGGCGTTAATAAGCAGATTATTCCAAATCTTGTTTCTAAATTATTGAATTTTGAGACAGGTTCATTTCCTATTGACACTGGAGGAGCCGGAAAATCTATCAGAAATTTGCACTGAGGATTTTCAAAGAGACGACCTCCTGTGTTTTTGAATCCCAACTCCTCAAGCACCGGGATTATTTTCTTGATAGAACTTCCGGTAATCAGGTCAATGTCATAGGACATATATTGATTATCTGAATAGACTGAAACACAAGCCCCGCTGACCAGAACGGTTTCAATGCCGTTCTTCTTCAAATGAGAAGAGATTATTGCTGCGAGTTGTTTAATATTTATCTTATGCCAGCTAATCTTCATAGCGGTTTACCCTTCTT
>CAYOFY010000017.1:12921-23532 GCA_964403465.1 uncultured bacterium | reverse complement strand
AAAAGGAGAAAAACTGCTATGGCTGTTAACAAAGAAACCGGCTCTCTCCGGCAAATAGAGACACTTGATTATGGCTGGAAATTCAAACTTGCCGACGCTCCCGGGATAGCAAATGCGGATTTTGACGATTCGGAATGGGAAACGGTTCGCGTTCCGCACGACTGGGCTATAAGAGGACCTTTCAATAGGGAAAACGACATTCACATTACCACAATCGTCCAGGATGGGCAGAAAACGAAAAGCGAACACACGGGGCGCACCGGCGGATTGCCGCACGTCGGCAGGGGATGGTACCGCCTGCAATTCAATCTCCCGGAAAATATTGCCTCAAGACGGACAATGATTGAGTTTGACGGCGTTATGAGCCACAGTAAAGTCTACTGTAACGGAAAATATGCTGGCAGTTGGCCCTACGGCTATTCCTCTTTTGCATTCGACCTGACGGATTCTGTCATGCCCGGGCGCAACATTCTGGCTGTATCGGTTGACAACAAACCGCTTGCCTCGCGCTGGTATCCAGGTGCAGGTATATACAGGAATGTCCGTCTCGTCATAATGTCGCCCTTGCACGTGACCCACTGGGGAACGTATGTAACAACACCGTCCGTCAAGAAAAACAGGGCGGAAGTTGATATAAGAACAACCCTTGAAAACCATACGGGCAAAAAGTTGAAAGTTCAACTGGAAACAAGGGTTATCGGACCCGATGGAAAACATGTTAAGTCCATAACAGGCACAAAAGATATTCTCACAAATGGTGTCTTCAGGCAGCATGTCTCCGTCAACTCACCTGTCTTATGGTCCGTCAATTCACCCGGACTCTATAGATTACAGTCACTTGTAAAGTCTGCCGGCAGGACTGTGGATTGTCATGAAACAACCTTCGGAATACGTTTGCTGAAATTTGATGCCGAAAAAGGATTTTTCCTCAACGGAGAGCATGTGTACCTGAAAGGCGTATGCATGCACCACGACCTGGGCCCCCTTGGAATCGCAGTGAACAGGGAAGCGCTCAGGAGACAGCTGTCCATACTTCAGGATATGGGCTGCAACGCAATACGAACCAGCCACAACCCGCCTGCCCCGGAACTGCTGGAACTTGCCGACAGGATGGGTTTTCTCGTAATTGACGAAGCGTTTGACGAATGGCGGCTGGCAAAATGCAAAAACGGTTATAACATTCTTTTTGATGAATGGGCTGAGAAGGATTTACGGGCAATGATAAGACGGGACAGGAACCACCCGAGTGTGATCATGTGGAGTATCGGAAATGAAATCCCGGAACAGGGCGATGCCAGAAACGGAGCCAAAACCGCCGCATTCCTGCATAATATCTGCAGGGAAGAAGACCCCACGCGTCCTACCACCTCCGGATTCAATTCCACTGAACAGGCAATCAGAAACAGGTTGGCGGCAACCGTTGATATCCCCGGCTGGAATTATGCCTCCCCGTTCTATGCAAAGCATCATTCAACTCTCCCCGGCAAGCCCATGTACGGCAGTGAAACCGCCTCATCCATAAGTACTCGCGGAGAGTACTACTTCCCGGTCGGAGAAGAGAGAAATCCGAAACGCGATACACTGCAGGTCAACAGTTACGACCTCTCGTATGCTTCATGGGGTCTTCCTCCAGACGTGGAATTCCGCGGGGTTGAAGAAAATCCCTTCATAATGGGCGAATTCGTATGGTCTGGCTTTGACTATCTCGGAGAACCGACACCTTATTGTGAAGAATGGCCCAGCCGTAGTTCATATTTCGGGATTGTTGACCTCTGCGGTATACCAAAAGACAGGTTTTATCTATACCAGAGCAGTTGGGCTGAGAAGGGGACGCTGCATCTCCTGCCGCACTGGACATGGCCAGGACGCGAAGGAGAAATCACTCCGGTGCACTGTTACAGCAGCTGGGATACCGTGGAACTCTTTGTTAACGGGGTTTCCCAGGGCGTACGTTCAAAAAATTACAAGAATATCATGGAAAGATACCGCCTTGTCTGGAACGGTGTAACATATAAACCAGGAGAAATCAGGGCAGTCGCCTACGACGGCGAAGGAAGGGCTGTAAAAGAAACAATTATATACACTGCTGGAGAGCCTGCAGAAATACGGCTCACCCCGGACAGAGAAGAGATGTTATCTGACGGAGATGATATGGCGTTCATCTGTGCTGCCATTGTTGACGGAAAAAACAACCTTTGCCCCCGGGCTGGCAATCTTATCCGTTTTAAAATTCGGGGTCCCGCTGAGATAGCCGGTATTGACAACGGCAATCCAGCATCAACTGAGCCGTTTTTTGCAGACTACCGCAGGGCGTTCAACGGAAAATGCATGTTATACCTGCGCTCGCTGAAAGCCAGAGCCGGTTCGGTAACCATAAATGCGGAATCCGAAGGTCTCACAGGAAACAAAGTGACTCTCATCGTAAAATGAAGCCCTATTACAAGTTTTCAGACTATTTAAAAGAAAAGTTTGATTGCAGGGTGCACAAAATCACGGTTGATGCCGGGTTTAGCTGTCCAAATATTGACGGTACTCTCAGCAAAAGAGGTTGTATATTCTGTGAAAACTACGCATTCAGCCCGCCTGTCAGAAAGAAAAATATCCCTGTTGAACAGCAGATCAGGGAGGGGATGGAATATGGAACAAGACGGTACCGGGCAAAAAAATTCCTGGTCTATTTCCAGCCCTATTCAAACACATACGCCACGGCTAAGATACTTGAAGAAAGATATGACATAATCAGAAAATTCCAGGACATAGTCGGTGTTTCCATAGGAACAAGACCTGACCTTGTGGATGAAAAGAAAATTTCTCTTATTGAGGGATACACGAGAGAGTATGAGGTATGGATTGAATACGGACTCCAGTCAGTCCATGACAGAACCTTGAAACTTATCAACAGGAATCATACCTTTAAAGATTTTCTGAAAGCGGTGGAACTTACCAGAAACAGGGGAATAAGAATCTGCGCCCACGTCATTATCGGACTGCCCGGGGAAACAGAAGAGGATATCCTTGAAACTGCGAAGGAATGCAGCCGTCTTGACATTGATGCCATCAAAATACATCCGCTGCATGTGGTAAAAGGGACCATTCTTGAAAAGATGTTCAACGAAGGGAAATATGTGCCACTTGAACTGGAATCATATGTTGAAATAACCTCTCAATTCCTCTGCCATCTGAATCCGCGAATGGTGATACAGAGGCTTACAGCCGACTGTCCGAAAGAGATGCTTGTTACCCCTGAATGGATAAACCGGAAACAGCAGGTCATAATGAAGATAGAAGAAAACATGTTGAAGAAAAACCTGTCACAGGGATGTTCCATCGGAAAAGGGCCGGGAGGATTATGATGGATTACGAAAAATGGATGTGGACTGACCTTATTGGCTTTGATAACAGGCAACCCGACATGGGAGTGAAGCATTTTCTCAGCAATGCCGGTTTTATCCCCGATGCTGTCAGCATCCTGATCGCCGATCCGGATTTCATCAATTCGTATAGAGCCGGGGAGCACAACAGGGTCTTTCCAGAGTCTTACTGTTCCTATGGCGCGCATCCCCGCAACGCTGAAAGAAAAAGGCAGCGGTGGACAAAACAACAGCTCAAGACACTTATCACTTCGTTGCGCAAAAAATCAATCAAGGTTTTCTGCTGCGTGTTTGGCATGTCATTATGGGAAGACGCTGATGCCCTGGCTTACCTGAAACTGAAAAGACGCCGGGCATGGACGGACAGTCATCCCGAATTATTCAGCATTCAATATTCCGGTGAACGCAGCTGCCATGTCTGCGCATACAAGCGATTGAACGATGGCAGTTATTACGAGGATTTTTTTGTTCAACAGGTCGCGGGAGTGATGAGAGAATACGGGTTTGATGGCTTTCATGGAGGGGATGGATTCGCACCGCCCCGTTTCGCGATATATACCGGTGATTTCTCGGACGACATGTTTGAGCAGTTTATCCAGTCCGAAAATATCGCCGTTCCCCCGGATATTCAAGTCAAATGCGGCGCCAGTCCTGAACTCATTTCCCGGCGGGCCGCCTGGATATGGGGGAACAAGCGGAAAGAATGGATTGAATTCCACACCAGACGCAGTGGACGGTTCTGGGAGAAAATCACCGCGACTCTGCATGAAATGAAGAAGGAGATTGTATTAAACAGCACATGGACGAGAGACCCTTTCGAATCGAAATACCGCTTTGGCATTGACTATAAAATACTGGCTGACATCGGGGTTGATGCCTTTATCATAGAGGCGCCAGCCGGCGCGATGGAACTGGCGAAAGAGAAACATCCACGTACGATATATGATTTTATGGCAATGGTGATGCTCATCAAAGCCTGCGTCCCTGAGACCAGATTGGTTCTCATGAATGCTTTCAACGACACCAACGAACAATTCAGCGTATTGCGGCATGCACCGCCACTTCTTGAAACGGAAATCTATTCGTTCACCAATATATTCTGGTATGAAGGACCAACAGCAAAACGCTGTCTTTCCGGCATTCTTGGTTGCCTGGCTGCGGGTATAACAGGAGTGGAGTGGGAGTGGATCAAGAAAAGATGGGATTCCGGGTTTGCGACTGATCCGGAAGATGTCTCCGGAGCAACCCTGATTGTCTCCGGCAATTTGTTTGCAGGAGAGATCAGCAATTACCTCAAGACAGGAAAATGGTCCGTCCATAAAATTCTCTATAATCTAATCGCAAGAGGCGCGCAGGTTTATGAGATTGCTGATGTGTCAAATATTAAAAGGGTTAAAGGTCCCGTCCTGGTCATTAATCCTCATCTGTTGACTTCAGAGGAATTTGAAAAAGTGCTTGCTTACCGAGGCGGACGTATTATCCTGGTCGGCAGCGAGCCGGTTGACACAGGAGCATTCCCGCCGGGTATTCCCGTAACCAGGGACGGATGGTTTTGTGGCGTATATCGGCCCGGACGAAAACAGGGAAAAAGCACGTGGAAGTTCACACATCGGCCGGCGGAGAATAAAGACAGGAATACCGATGTCTCAGCCGTAAATGAACATGCAATATCATGGCAGGATGACCTGCCAGGAGAAAAGGTTCCGGACGAACTTCTGAATCAGTGTGCGCAGGAAATAAGGAGTGCTTCTGACGCAGCGGATATACTTTCAGACAGTGGGGACGTAAATATTATGATGGTTATAGTCAAAAAAGGACTCCGGCGGGTATTCCTGTTGAATAACAGGGACACTTATGTTCAGCCAAAGATAGATGTCGGTGCGGAAATCAAATCCATCCGGGCAGTGACAGACCTTCCTTTGATGCCGGTTCATTGGGCTAAAAAGAGTGATTTCAGGCATGGCGATGACTTCTACAAAGGTTCTTTCTTCAAGGTGATTGTTCCTCCGAAGGGGATTACTGTACTTGATATTGCCGTTGAGACCCCGGAGACCTGAGATGAATGGTAATCCAGGAACATCCAGGTATTGAATAGATTCTATGGAAACCTTGAATTGACTTAGGCCCCACCTTGGTTATATCATAGATCATCCATCTAAAAAGGCACAAAAAATGGGTTCCCGCGATAAAAAAGAATTCAATGAACAGATAAAGGCGCTCTACGAGATAAGCAGGGCGATGACCTCTGATATGTACATTGAGGATATTCTGAAACTCATCGTCAACGTAACGGCCCAGATGACCGGTTCAAAGATATGTTCCATAATGCTTGTTGACGAAAAGGAAAAACTCATCAAGATCCGCGCCAGCCAGGCAATAAGCGACGAATATCTAAAAAAACCCCCTCTCAAGATAGCTGAAGGCATAGCAGGCAAGGTTGTAAAAACGGGCCAGCCGGTCATGGTGAAAGATGTCAGGAAAGAACCTGCATTTAAACACCGTGATATAGCCATAAGGGAAAACATGGTGTCAATGCTTTCCGTCCCCATGAGCGTAAAGGGCAAGGTCACAGGCGTATTGAACATATACACGGCAAAATCCCACAAGTTCAGCGAACGTGAGATAGAGATACTCAGTTCCATAGCCAACCAGTCGGCCATCATCATTGAAAATACGGAACTGATGGTCAAAACAAAGGTTCTGCAGGAGGAGATAGACATCAGGAAAAAGATTGAAAAGGCCAAGGGTATCCTGATGCGGGAAGAGGGAATTACGGAAGAAGAGGCCTACAACAAACTCAGAAAGTTCAGCATGGATAACAGGAAGAACATGAAGGAAGTGGCGGAAGCGATAATCATGACCGACGAAATAAAGAAACAACATCCAGTGGCATAGATGAAAGTGCATGCCCTTTATGAAGCGCTGAGGGAAAGACACGGGGAACCCGGCGGACAGTGGGTGCTCTGGTGCAAAAGACCCAAGACAATAAATGAGAAGGAAACCGTTATTATAGAATCCGTCCTGACCCAGAGAGCGAACTGGAATAATGTATGCCTGGCAGTCGCCAATCTGAAAAACGCCTCGGCCGACAGTCTGGAAAAAATCCTTTCAACGGAAGATGAAAAACTTCAACATCTCATAAGGCCCTCCGGCTTTTATAAAATAAAGTCAGAACGTCTCAAGTCCCTTGCCTCCTTTATCGTCAAGGAATGCGGAGGAATTTGCAAGACAGGAAGAATTCCTGCACCGGCGTTGAGAGAAAGGCTGCTTTCACTGAACGGAATAGGCGATGAAACGGCCGATGATATTCTCCTGTATGCTTTTGAAAAACCCGTTTTTGTCATAGACGAATATACCCGGAGGCTTGCAAGAAAACTTGAATTGACGGATAATTTCTCATACAGCCACCTTCAGGAATTTTTTGAGAAAGGGCTGGGCAAAAGAGATTACAGACTGTACCAGGACTTCCACTCCTTCATAGTTATGGAAGGCAAAGAGAAGACAAAATGATCAGAAGAGGGATCGCCACATTCACTCTTGATACCGGGCAGTGTCCGAGATGGCTTTTTGAAAGGATGGTGAAACTGGGCAGAAGCATGGTTGAGGTTATCGTGGAGGAATACGGTCCTGACGAGTTCATAGAGAGGATTTCGGACCCGGTATGGTTTCAATCTCTCGGCACGGTGCTCGCCTTTGACTGGAACGCCTCCGGACTCACAACCATACTTACTGCAGCACTCAAGGAATCTATCAGGGGCAGGGAGAGACAGCTCGGGATTTTCATCTGCGGAGGGAAGGGAAAAACTTCACTTAAAACCCCGGATGAGATACAACAATGGGGAGAGCGGATTTCTCTCGGGGACAGGAGCGTTAACGGACTTGTCTATAATTCCAGGATGGTCGCCAAGGTTGACAGTTCCTTAATCCAGGACGGTTATAATATATACCATCACTCATTTTTCTTTTCCAGAAACGGTCTATGGGCTGTGGTACAGCAGGGGATGAATACTGGCAATTCCACGGCAAGAAGATACCACTGGTTTTCAAAAAAGGCCGTGGATATAGTCTGCGAGCCGCATTCCGGAATAGCCAGCCAGAGCAGGCAAAGATGTTTAAATCTTACCGCAAAGGAAAGCGAGGGGACAAGACAGATGTCAACGGAACTGGTAAGTACATCATATACCGGATTGATGAGTGATATGAAAATACTGAGAAAACATTCCGGAGAACTGTCAAGAATGGCTGCGTTGAAGCACGGTGAAGACGAGACCATCTTTCTGGAACTGAAAAATACCGAGTTCAGGGAACACCCGGTCATGAATGAAAATTTTTCATACAACAGGTATCTTGAAAAAATCCTCTGGACCGTATACCAGAGGAAACCAGAAAACTACGAGAACCTCCTGGCAATCAGGGGCGTGGGTCCAAAAACAATGCGGGCGCTGAGTCTTGTATCTGAGGTGATTTATGGCGCGGAACCGTCCCACAAGGACCCTGCAAGATATTCCTTCGCCCACGGGGGCAAGGATGGAACCCCCTACCCCGTTGACAGGAAAACTTACGACAAAAGCATCATCTTTTTCAGGGAGATTGTACGCAGGATGCGTATTTCTCCTGTTGAAAAAGACAAACTTATAAGGAAACTAATCTGATTATGGATAAGGTCAGGATAGGTTTTGTGGGAACCGGCAATATGGGGCAATGTGCCCACCTTATGAACTATGTTGTCCTGGAAGAATGCTCCGTGGTGGCCATTGCTGAACCGCGCAGGGAACTTGCACGGAGGGTGGCGCAGAGATACGGTATCAAGAAAATTTACGATACTCATGCCGAAATGCTGTCCGCAGAGAAGCTGGACGGTATAGTGGCATCGCAGCAATTTACATACCACTGGCGGTTGCTCCCTGAACTTCTGAAGGCAGGTATCCCTGTCTTCATTGAAAAACCGCTGGCATGCTCTATACAACAGGGAGAACGAATTCTGCAGGCCGTTCAAAAGAGCGGCACATGGCTTATGGTGGGCTACCACAAAAGAAACGACCCTGCTGTGATATTTGCAAAGGAACAGCTCAACAAATGGAAAACCGGCGGGGAAATGGGGGAATTACGTTATATAAGGATATCAATAAACGGAAGTAACTGGATTGCCGGAGGGTTTGATAATCTGATTAAAACAAAAGAAATCCCTCCGGAGATGGAACCGGAACCGTTGCCTGAGGGCATGGATGAACAGATGCATCAGAAATATATATCATTCGTCAATTTTTATATACATCAGATAAACCTCCTGAGGCATTTTTTCGGCGAACCCTACAATATAACCTATGCTGACCGGCAGGGCACTCTACTGGCAACAGTAAGTGAGAGCGGGAAAACCGGTATCATTGAAATGGGTCTTTATTCTGCAATTAATGACTGGCATGAATCTATTTTCGTTGGCATGGACAAAGGATATGTAGAGACCGTAATACCTGCTCCTCTTGCGTATAACCGTGCAGGCAGGGTAACAATATTCAGCGATGCCAGTAAAAATATGCCTGCCCGGGTGACTGAACCTGAGATACCGCAGGTTCACGCAATGCGCCGGCAGGCAATAAATTTCATACAATCCATACAGGGTAAATCAAAGCCCGTGTGCGAAGCGGCAGAAGCACTGGAGGATCTGAAAACAGCCGGAGAATATTTCAGGTTAAGATGGAATGTTTAATAGTGCGGAGGTTTTCTCATGCACCCATTGAAATTTCGCAAGGTTCTTATTGCTGACCAGAGGTACGAATCGGCAGGCGTCTTTGATGTTAACAATGACGGCATACCTGACATAGTATCCGGGGCATACTGGTACGAGGGTCCTGATTTTAAAAAGGCGCATTTCATCGGCGAGGTATCAGCCCACGGTGAATATTTTGACGATTTCTCCACAATCCCCATGGATGTTAACGGCGACGGATATCTTGACTATATTACCGGCGGATGGTGGGGTAATTCTTTGAGGTGGAGGGAAAACCCCTGTTCTCCGGACAAGGAATGGAAGGAACACATTATTGTGGAAACAGGTAATATAGAAACCACCCGCGCGTGGGATATAGACGGTGACGGTGATATGGAAATAGTTCCAAATATGCCGGGCGGACCTCTTTTAGCATGCAAACTTGTAAAAGACGGCCGGGGAAAAGGCACCGGAAAATTCAAGGTTCATCAACTCTACAAAGGGCCACAGAATCACGGCCTTGGGTTCGGTGATATATCAGGCAATGGACGGGGGGATTTCTTGTTCAATCATGGGTGGCTGGAATCACCGAAAAATCCATATGATGCAGAATGGATATTCCATCCTGAATTTGAACTTTTCCCCTCAGGAGGAGCAAGCGTTCCGATTCTGGTGGCAGATGTCAATAAGGACGGGCTGAACGATATCATAGCAGGATGTTCTCATGATTACGGTCTTTGCTGGTGGGAACAGAAAAAGGATGCGGCTGGCAATAGAATATGGCAGAAGCATCCCATAGATCCCTGCAATTCACAGTACCATGACATGTTATGGGTAGACCTGGATGGTGACGGGGAATACGAACTGGTTACGGGGAAACGGTATCGCGCGCATTGCGGTAATGACCCCGGGGCTTATGACAATGTGGGAATTTACTACTTCAAATGGACCGGTGAATTTTTCAGCAAACAGGTTATTGATTACGGAGAACCACGGTCAGGCAAGGGATGCGGTATTCATTTCGCCATTGCTGACCTCAGGGGAACAGGCAGGATTGACATAGTTGCACCGGGGAAAGACGGCCTGTATGTCTTTTTCAACGAAGGCAGTTCCTGATTCTCTGCTGGTGGATAGAAATTCTGCAGAGTATTATTTTCAGGGAGTCAACCTCATTTCAACTTCGCCCGTCTCATTAAAACCACAGCGCGTGTAGAAAGGTATATTCTTGGTCTCGCAGTCCAGTATCACCTTGTAGCAGCCTCTTTCTTTAGCCCTGGAAACCAGAAAATTTATCATTGCGAGACCTACACCCTTACCCCTGAAGTGAATATCGGTAACAACGTTCTCCACGTGTCCGTAGGACTTCCCTCCGTGGGACAAGTTCAATTGAATCAGCAGCAGAGCGGTGCCCACCGGTTCGTTTTCAACCTTCGCCACGCACAGGCAGTAATTGGGGTCTTTCATCATGCTTTCCAGAATTCCCTGTCCTTTTTCATTGTCAATTAGCTCACCGTCTCTTGGGGGACTCAACTG
>CAYOFY010000017.1:0-12821 GCA_964403465.1 uncultured bacterium | reverse complement strand
CCATGGATTTATACTTATAATTTAAGGCAGATAAAAAAATGAGAAAATTCATATGTTGTCTGTTAATTATTGCGGCTATGCCCTCATATGCCAGGGAACATCTTGTGGTAATTTCCCCGCACTGGGAAGGTGTGAGGATTGAAATATCTGAGGCGTTCAACAGATGGTACATGAAAAATTACGGAACCGGGGTGCAGGTTGAGTGGATAGACCAGGGAGGTACTTCGGATGATATCAAGTTTGTTGAATCGCTATACAAGAAGACGCCGGACGGCATAGGCATAGATATGTTTTTCGGGGGAGGAATAAGTCCATATATAGCGCTAAAGGAGGAAGGTCTCCTTCAACAGTACAGGATACCTCGTGAACTGTTAAGGCAGATTCCCGTATCCTGCGCGGGAATCCCGAACTATGACAGGGATTTCTACTGGTACGGCATCATACTGAGCGGGTTTGGTATTCTCTATAACAGGAAGGTTCTTGAATTTCTTTCTCTTCCTGAGCCAACAACATGGGAATCGCTGGGCGAAAAAATATATTACGGGTGGGTTGGCAACGGCGACCCGAGGCACAGCGGAAGTCTCCACATGATGTACGAGATTATTTTGCAGGCATACGGTTGGAAAAAGGGATGGGAAATCATATTTGCAATGGCGGGCAACACAAGAAACTTCCCTTCCAGCGCCTCGGCCGTTGCCAAGAACACTGCCTCAGGAGAGGTTGCCCTTTCCCTCTGCATTGACTCCTACGCTCTTGCACAGATAGAAGTCAACGGTGCAGAAAATATGGGCTTTATTCTGCCCGAAAAACTCACGGTCATAAATCCTGACGCAGCAGGGATACTCAAGGGAGCGCCCAATCTTTCGACCGCCAGAAGTTTTGTTGACTTCCTGCTCTCCTACGAAGGTCAATTCATATGGATGCAGAAAAAAGGCAGGGAGGGAGGCCCGGAAAAATATTCCCTGAACAGGTTCAGCATAAGACCCGACGTCTATGACGACAGCAGGCTGGAACATGGGATATTCAATCCCTATACCTTGCAGGGAACGATGCGGTACGATTTTGACATGGCAGCCAGGAGATGGGATATGCTCGATGACCTCATCGGCGCGCTTGTGATAGACCCGCACCGTCATCTGAGGAAGAGCTGGGGTATAATATTGGAGTCTGAAAAAAACGCATCCCTCAGGAAAAAGTTTTTTGAGATACCGGTGGATGCAGAACTGCAAAGGTTTTTGTGGGAAAACTGGTCTGACCCTGTTTTTCGTAACACCACCTTGAACCAGTGGGGTAATTTTTCCAGGGAGAAATTCCGTGCAATAGAAAGGCAGGCAAGACTGCTCAAATAAACCACAATGCCATGTTCCCTGTCCTCACCGCATTGAAAGAGGACAGGATGAGGGAATAGTATCCGGATCCACCTGAAAGGGATGGGATGGACATATGGAAATTCTAAGAGTGGGCAATGTTTCAAAAAGATACGGCTCGTTGGAAGTCCTCAGGAACGTGACGTTTTCTGTTGAAGAGAACGAAATATTCTTTATCCTGGGACCCTCGGGCTGCGGGAAGACCACACTTTTGAGAATTATAACCGGGTTTGCTTCTCCGGATTCAGGGAAGATTATCCTTTCCGGCAGGGATATCACCAGCATACAGCCTGCAAGAAGAAATATCGGCATGGTTTTTCAGAATTACGCCCTGTGGCCACATATGAATGTATGGCAGAACATATCCTACGGCCTTGAGATAAAAAAATTCCCGCCCGAGGTGATACGCAGGAAGACGGAGAAAGTCCTGCAGACAACAAAACTCTCTTCCCTTGTGGATTATTTCCCGCCCAGACTCTCCGGTGGACAGCAGCAGCGCGTCGCACTTGCAAGGGCCATTGTCACGGAACCCAAATTGCTTCTTCTTGACGAACCCCTCAGCAATCTTGACGCCAGGCTGCGTGAAGAGATGCGCGATGAGATAAAAAGGATACAGAGGGAGACAGGAATAACGATGATTTATGTGACACATGACCAGAAAGAAGCAATGGCCATGGGCCGGAGGATAGCGATCATGAACGAAGGTAAACTGGTTCAGACAGGAACTCCCGAGCAATTGTATTCCACCCCTGAAGACAGATTCACTGCAATGTTTCTCGGAGATATGAACATGCTTGAAGGCGAAGCCAGGAATATCAGCGACAGGTACATTGATGTGACAACTGAAGAAGGAACTTTCCGCACAAACAGGAAAGAAGGTATTGAAACCGGAGATAAGATAGCCATCGGCTTCAGGCCGGAAAATATTTTTTACGGGAAGAATGAAAACGTGATAAGCGGAACAATTACGGGCGTTGAATACCTGGGCGAGACCGTGAAGGTCAGTATCAGGACTATCAGGAAAACAAGATTCGTCCTTCACATGTTTTCAGGGGAATTCAAAAAAATTGATGCAGAGGCAAAAATCTCCTTTTCCGTTTCACCCGATGACTTCATAATATTCAAATGACCAGAATAAGAGTAGCATATTTCCTCTGTTTCGCCTTTCTCGCGTATTTCCTCGTATATCCACTTGGCCACGTGCTTTCCCAGGGTTTCATTGTTGAAGGTCACCTGACATTTGCCATCTTTAGAATTGCTCTTCAGAATTACACGGTAAGAAAATCCATCGTCAATAGTTTCATTCTGGGCATGATGGTGGTGATATCCACTACCGCCATAGGCGTTCCACTTGCCTTTCTGTTCACAAGATACACCTTCCCTGCAAAGAACATCCTGAGATCAATCTTCTTTCTGCCTCTGATAGTCAGCCCCTTTGTGGGAGCGATAGGAATGATGCAGATATTGTCGCGTTTCGGCAGTCTAAACATACTGTTGATGAAGACAGGCATGATAAGGCATCCCGTGTCATGGCTCGGTTCCGGATTTGCCGGAATATTCATACTTGAGACGCTGCATCTTTATCCAATAATGTTTCTGAATATTTCGTCATCGTTGAACAATTTTGATATATCGTCCGAAGAGGCGTCGTACAACCTGGGAGGGACATTCCTGCAGACTTTCCGCAAAATCACGTTTCCCCTGCTCCTGCCAGGTTATTTCGCCGCAGCATCCATAATTTTCATCTGGGCTCTTACCGACCTGGGTACGCCTCTCGTATTTGAATACAGGGATCTCATATCAGTGCAGATATACAACAGCATAAAAGATATGAATACAAACCCCCAGGGTTATGCCCTCGTTTTCCTCGTTGTATTGATAACATTCCTGCTTTTCATCCTGACCAAGAGAATGATCTCCGCAAGACCTTATGTCACGGACAGGACGGCTGCCGGTTATACTGAAAAAAGGTTGTCGGGAAAAAGGCTTTTTATCATATACATCGCTATCTCGTTACTTGTATTCTTAAGCATGTTGCCGCACATGAGCATCATCTTGAGCTCAATATCCGGAAGATGGTTTTTCACAGTATTACCTTCAAAATATACGGGAGAATCTTACCGGACCGTCTTTGCACACCATCTTACGAAAACCGGGATTTTCAACAGCATAATACTGAGTTCCGTCAGCACCTTGATGGACCTGCTCATGGGCTTTACCGTAGGATATCTCCTGGCAAGGACGAAACTGAAGGGAAGAAACCTGCTTGACCTTCTGGTAATGCTGCCTCTGGCTATACCTGGCATTGTCATGGCATTCGGATATTTCTCCCTCTTCTCCAACACGATCATAGACCCGAGGAACAATCCCTTCATACTCCTGGTCATAAGTTACAGCATCCGCCGCCTCCCGTATCTTGTAAGAAGCACCTATTCATCGTTCCAGCAGTTGAGCGAATCTGTTGAGGAGGCCTCCTATTCTCTCGGAGCCGATACCCTGACAACATTCAAAAGAATAACCTTCCCCCTCATCAGTCCCGGGCTTTTCGCAGGCGGAGTACTTGCCTTTTCGTTCTCCGTTCTTGAAGTCAGCAGCAGTCTCATCCTTGCCGTACGGGAGCAGCACTACCCAATCGCCAAGGTCATCTATACCCTTTCAGGCAGAGTGACTGACGGACCCTGCGTTGCCTGCGCACTGGGGGTTCTCGGTATGGCACTGGTGGGCTTATCCTATTACGTATCTTCCAGACTCGTTTCAAGACGAATCGGTGAGTTCTTCCGCATCGGCTAAATATTGAAAGAATCCATGCTATTTCCCTCTGTCAGCCGTCCAGTCAAAAACCGCGAAAAGTCTCTCGTTTTTTCTGTGCAGCAATGCCTGATATACCGCTTGCGCTTCCGCGGGCTTTGCAATGGAAATGAGCCCTTCCGTGAATATCTTCCCCCCGGCAAGCCATCTGAGAGCGGTTTCGTATCCCGTGATTATGCCGTGGGGCTGGAAATCCACGGCGTAGCGCGGCAATTCCCATTCCCAGCCGCTTCTCAGTACAACCCACCGGTGAAAAACAGCATGGAGAATTTCATGTGCGTATATATCTGTCTGTCGTTTCCACGGTACTCCAACCAGAACAACCTCTCCCCTTTTTCTCACAACCCTGCAGGCATCAAGAACGGCCGATTCATTGCCTGAACATTCAACAACGAGTGCAACCTTTCCTGCTATGTCAGTCACGTGCAGGGGCATTTCAGAAAAAACTCTGGGGATTCCCGCAAGGGACACGTTTTCTCTCCGTTCTTGCAGCGGCTCAACCACCACGACATCGTAACCGGACAGTTTGAATATCTGTGAGGCAAGGTACCCCACAGGTCCTGCACCCGATACGATCACCATGTCTCCGGGACGTGCCGTGGTTGTCATGAGCGTTGTCATGGGAACTCCCATCAGCCGGCACAAAACAGCCTTTTCCGGGGCAAGACCTGCGGCAACAGGCACAGCATTCACTTCTTTAACCAGATGGAAACTCCTGTGCCCTCCTTCGCAAAAGAAGACATCCCCTTCCCGGAATCTGGTTACGGATTTGCCGATTGTTTCAACGCGCGCCACCGCTGCATATCCCGGAAATGACGGGAATTTTTCACCGCAATACGAGGAAGCCAGTTCAGTCCCCGGACTTACGAGAGTGCAAATCGTTCTGCCCAGAATTTCTTCGGGGCCGGGTAATCCCGGATTTTCAATATCTCCAAGTTCCGCTTTCTCCTTCCCGGTTATGACCACTGCCTTTTCTTTCATATTGGCACTTTCTCCTGGTTCGCTATACCGCGTATATGGTCCGCGGCCAGTCTGAATTCCTCTTCGGTTGGAAGGTGCTCAATCATCAAGGGTATATCGCTGTTTATTCTGTTGACTTCCCTGAGATAGACGCGATAATCCAGTGATCCCAGGCCAGGACGTACCTCGGAGAGATGCATGGTGAGTTTATCTCCGAGCAAAACGTCCTTCGCATGGCACGAACGGATGTGAGTACCAAGTTTATCAACAAAATCCTTTATCAAGGAGGCGTTTGAAAAATAGCGCTGGGGACTGTTTATTAGATTCACGGGGTCAAAGTGGACCGCAAAAGCCTTCCTGTCTATAGCCCTGATAAGACTGAGATAACTGTCGGCGGAATCCGGATACATCCATGGCATTGTTTCCAGGGTATAGAATGTGCGTACGGGTCTAACCTCGTCTATGATTTCCCTTACCACTTCAACTATCATGTCAAACGTATCCTGCGTCAGGTCTCTGCCGTCAGGACCGTCCCATTTCTTCCCCCTTGACCCCGAGATATTCACTGCACAATTCGCGCCGATCCTTTCAGCCAGAAGCAACGCTTCCTTGCATCTCTTTTTTGCCTTTTCCCTCTCTGCTCTGTCCGAACTCAAAGGATTGCTCCATGCCCCCACTTCTGAAATGATAATCCCCGACTTTATCGCAGCCATGGAATATTCGGAAACTGCCTCCTTCCCGCTATCGGGACCGACGGGACAGAAAGCAGCCCTGTATCCCGCTTTCCTCAATGTCCTTATCCACGAATCTGGCGTATCAAATTTCTCAAACAGCGGCCCGCCAAGTCTCATCTTTTCTTCCCTCCTCTCGCAACTTTATTCCTTATCCCTTTCATCTCAGGGGTAATTATCATTGCTCTTTTCGGTGTCTGCAGCTCCTTCGGATTGATGAATTCCAGTAATACCGGAAGCCTCTTGCTTACCGGCAGTATGTCGAATCTCCTGTGCGGTTCAATCTGGTACCAGTATGCGGTGGAAGAATAGTCATTCGCCGTGTGGTTGCCATGCCCGTGTTCAATGGTTGCCTTTATGGACTTCTTGAAGTGCACGGGATTGGTCAGGTGGAAATTATAGGATGTCTGGTATCCTCCCCGTCTTTGTCCGTCATAAAGGCCGTGGTCATACACGGTTTTGCCCTCAAAAATTGAAGAGCCGTTAAAGAGATATGCGTTATTCTGCATACCCCATGCCTGGTTGAAATAATCCTCGCTTCCTGTTCCGTGAAGGTCAGGAGGCCATTTGTAACCATCAACCCATATCATATCATCTCCCTCGCCCCACCAGGTGCCGTGAAAATTCGTCACTGAAATATTACACCCTATGTAATGCCCTTTTCCTTCGGCCTCAAGGATTACGTAGTTATTGTTGTATGCGACTTTCTCCTTGTTGACCACGTTTGCCTCCGTCGTGTTAACCCTCACACCACCACCCCATCCAGGCGTGGGGTTTTCTCTTCTCCAGAGTGCATGCAGATAGGCAACATCATCCTCAAATTGTCTATCGTATGTTTCATAGTCAATGTAGAAATACTGTCCGTGGTCTTCCTTTCCCTCGTTGACAAGTTCCACCTTTGCGTGTTTGCGGAAAGGCATCTGAAGATAACAGTTCAAGGCGCATCCAGCACCGAACCTGTAGTGCAGGACGTGGTCAGCGGACGCGGTAAATGGAAGACTGCAGAAAGAATTTACCAGCGAGTGACCCAGGCAGAAAAAGTCCCCCAGAGGTACGTTGATGCTGGGATTCTTTTCTCCGTCCCAGAAAACTCTCAGAAGTACTTCCCTGTAAAGAAAGGGCCTTCCACCCTGCGTCATCCATATGTGCGTGATGCAGCCGGGGCCATCTATCTCCGCAAGCGTCCTCGCTTTCCCAGCATCAATCTTCCAGCTGTCATGATTTCGTCCGCTTACATCATAACTTGAAAATCTTTTTGATACCGCCTTCTTCACGCTGCACAGATTTCCCAGTATTCCTCTATCCATCTTCCCTTCTCCTTTTCATAGATTCGACCTTCCTTGTCATTGCGAGTGTATTTCACGTGGCAATCTCAATGACAGGCACGGAGAAGTCGGAGATTGCCGCGTCGCATACTACGCTCCTCGCAATGACAAGAAATTGGGTATCCAATCTATTTTTTCACCATCTCTCTTACATACCTCGCAATGGCAAGGCAACTGGTAAGACCAGGAGATTCAATCCCCACAAGGTTTATGAAACCAGGTCTTTCCTCTTTTATCACAAAATCCTTGAACCCGTCGGACGGTCCCTGCAACTTCGCCCTTATCCCGTACATCTCCGGAGACAGCGCATCCTCCTTCAATGCCGGCAGATATCTCTTTACCTCCCCGTAAAAGAATCCCCTCTTGTTCTCCTCAACTCTATAACTGCTCATTGTTTTTTCATCAGGATATGGAGAATCTTTTTTCTCCACATACTCAATATCAGGTCCCGCCCTCAGCCCCCCGCCCATTTTTGGGGTCAGATGGATTCCCAGAGAATCCTTCCCGGGTACGGGATAGACGAGTGTTTCTACAGGGAACTTCTGCTCTATTGAAAAATAGTCTCCCTTCGCCCAGTGAAGATTATACTCTATACCGAGCATTCCCGAAATTTTATCTGCAAATAAACCCGCGCAGTTAATAAGAATCCTCGTCGAATAATTCTGTAAAGGATCACTTTCCACATAAACGGTGTAACCTCCATCGCCATAATCAATACCGACAACCTTCTCTCCGCACCCTGTCAAACCTTCGTTGCCGGCAAACTCGCTGTACAAACAGTCCATAAGCATGTGGACATTGAGTATTCCGCTGGTTCCGGTAAAAAGCCCGGATACGCATTGCACTTCAGGGAGTCTTTTCCTGACATCCTTTGCAGAAAGCAGCATCATTTCGTTCACACCGTTGGCGATACCCGCGTCATATAGTTTTTCAAGTTCGGACTGTTCATCCTCCTTCACTGCAACCGTAATCTTGCCCGCCTTCCGGTGCAAAATATTATGCTTTCTGCAGAATTCATAAAGCATGCTGTTGCCTTCAACGCATAGTTTTGCCTTGAGAGAGCCCTGGTCATAATGAATTCCGCTGTGTATTACTTCGCTGTTTCTTGAACTTGTCTCCACTCCGTATTTTGGATTCTTCTCAAGAATACCTGTGGCATAACCGGCCCGCGCAAGTTCTCTCCCTATGGCAAGGCCCACAACCCCGGCCCCGATAATGATTACGTCAAACTCGCATTCCACAAAACCCTCCTCTATGTTCCTAATTATAATATTCCCGCAAAAAACTGCAAGCATTCCCGGGTTGAAAGGCATTTATCGTAATGTTCTTGACAATCAGTAGCACTTTCAGTAAAATAGTAACACTCAATAAAAAATGAGGATGGAATGTATAGAAACAGCATGGCAGACAAAATAGCGCAGATTGTAGCGGTGCGATTTATCGCACAAAAACCGTGGCATAAATGCCACCGCTACAAAAAGCACGCTGTACGCTGCGGCTTCACCCTGATAGAATTGCTGGTGGTAACCGCTATCATGGCAATTCTCGCAGCGATGCTTCTGCCTGCGTTAAGCCAGGCAAGAGAACGTGCCAGAAGTGCTGTATGTATGAGCAATCTCAAACAGGTTGGAATCTCATTTGAAATGTACAAACTTGATTTCGAGGAACGATACCCTGACAACCCCAACTGGAAAACAAAACTATGGGTATATGTATCAGGTGATATGCGTGGTAAAATATGCAAATGCCCGAGCAGGAAACAGATACCCAACTGGTACTGGGGACAGGGATATAATACAGGTTCCGGAATTTACACGGGTTTCGTTGGCACAAAAGAGGGTCGGATAAGAAACATTTCAGAAAAAATCCTGGTCCTTGACTGGGGACGGCCATCAGACGGACGGGGAGGATGCAACGCGGGTCCTCCATATTCGGCAGATGGAGTTCTAAGCCCTGATTTAATGGAAATATCCGGAGGCGTTACATCACACTGGGCTGTCGTGCGTATTCATTCGGGCGGGAGTAACCTGCTTTTCGGCGACGGAAGCGTGAAATGGATGCGCCCTGAAGAATACCACAGCAACGCTGACGGAAGCGGCTCTGCAGGAACCGTCATAGCACCGAAATGGCGTGAATACTGGGATACATCCTATTAACTGCCGCCCTCACCTTGAATTCCTCTCCCCTTGGGGGAGAGGATGCAGGGTGAGGGGAAAAAGTGAAACGTGAGATGACATTTCTTGTCATTGCGAGGGCCGATTTTACCGGCTCGGGGCAATCTCAACCTGAAAGAGGAAATAAGAAATGAAAAAATATTTTTTGAGAATTGTTCTATCGGGACTTTTGCTGATAACAGAAGTATTTGCCAGCGGACAGGACCTGGCCGCAACAACCAGCCTGATTTCCTCGGTTATAAATGACATAGCAAAGGGGAGAATTGAAACAGCGACGCTTGTTCCTCCGGGTTCATGCCCCGGTCATTTTGATTTGAAAACCAACGACCTCAAAACCATAGAGAAAACCGGCATCCTTCTGGCACACGGTTATGAGGAATACCTCGGCCAGATAACAGGATCTGTCAAGAACCCGCATTTTGCCCCTGTTATTATCGGGATAGAGGATAACTGGCTTGTTCCCGATGTACAAAAGCAGGTATATAGGGAAATCTCAACGATACTCTCCGACAGATTTCCGCAATACGGAATTTTATTTGCAAAAAACATCAAGAAAGCGGAAGAGGAAATAAACAGAACGGACAGGGAGATAAAAAAACTCGCAGCAGAAAAGAATATTAGAGGAATCCCGGTAATATGCAATGACCATATAAAGGAAATACTTGAATACATCGGCTTTGATGTTGTTGCAACCTACGGCCGCAAGGAAGAATTAACCCCCTCGTCCATTAAAAACCTGATGGCTGTCTCCAGGGCGAGAAATGTACGCATGGTGATTGATAATCTGCAGGCGGGGCCGGACACCGGGAAGATTTTTTCAGATGAACTGGGAATTTCGCATCTTGCAATATCAAATTTTCCCGGGGTTTTCCCTGGAACTCCAACACTCCGGCAGACGTTGTATGAAAACGCAAAGAGGATAATAACCGTCTATGAAAACTCCAAAAATCCAGCTGATTAACGTGTCCGTGGGCTACCTGACGGAAACCATTATCAGAAACCTGTCCCTCAATATAGAAGAAGGAGAACTTGCAGGAATATTCGGGCCCAACGGTTCGGGCAAAACCACCCTTCTGTGCGCCATAAACGGAATTGCAAAGATCCCTGAAGGAAGGGTTGTCATAGACGGAATAAAATTCAATATTTTCACTGAAAATAATTTAAGAAGAAAGGTCGGATATGTCCCCCAGCACTTTGATATTGACCCCAAACTTCCCGTAATCTCGGAGGAAGTCATACTCATGGGTAGATACGGTAAGATGGGATATCTCAGCTCTGTCGGAGACAATGAAAAAAATATGCTGGAAAAAATCTCTTCCCTTCTGGAAATAGACCACATACTGAAAAAACCATTCGGGCAGCTCTCCGGCGGTGAGAAGAAAAGGGTTCTGATAGCGCGTGCGCTGATACAGGAGCCCGAGATTATGCTGCTTGACGAGATATTTGCATGGCTCGACAGAGATATGGTAAGCAGTTTCACCGGGACAATAAAGGATGCGCACAAAACCCAAAATCTTACCACACTTATAGTCTCTCACAATATAGAAATGATACAACGGCTTTGTTCAAGGGTTATATGGATGGAGGAAGGGAAAATAATCTTTGACGGAGAAACGGAAGAATTTCTCAAGAAGGTGAGAATATCCGATGGAATTAATTAGATTCGCTTTCTTTCAGAAAGCCCTGGTTGCCTGCCTGCTGGCGGGGATTGCCTGCGGCATCGCAGGCGTGTGGATAGTCATAATGCAGATTTCCTTCATCGGAGTTGCCATATCCCACGCCGCATTTGCAGGCGCTCTCCTTGCAATCCTTCTGGATAAACCGCCCATATTGTTTTCATTCATATTCAGCCTGCTCGCATGCGCGGTACTGGGCCCCTTATCCGACAGGGGGCAATTACACCCGGAAACATCCATAGGCATAATTTTTTCTTCAACGCTCGGACTCGCCTTTCTCTTTATGGGTGTCATACCCGAAGCAAAAAGCCAGGCTTTGAGTTTCCTGTGGGGCAGTGTCCTTACGGTAAATATTCAGGATATTCTCCTGCTCGCCGCAACGGCAATTCTTGTGTCTCTGACAGTAATATTGTTCTACAAGGAACTCCAATCGGTAATTTTCAACCGCGAACTCGCAAAAGCAAGCGGTATCGCCGCCTCAATCTTCTTTTACCTTCTGCTTTTCCTGACCGGCGCCACCGTAAGCGCCACGCTCAAATCCATAGGAGGCCTTCTCGTATTTGCCCTCATAATAAATCCTGCCGCAGCGGCTTACCAGATTACATACAGCATGAAAAAAATGTATCTGCTCTCTACATTTTTCGCCGTCGTATCAGGATGGGCCGGGCTTTTTGTAGCGTCAATCCTCAACCTGCCGGCAGGAGCCTGCATAGTCATAGTCTCCAGCATTATTTTTGTGGTTTCGGTCATATTTTCACCCAAAAGGACAAGAAATGGTTCCCGCCAAAAGACTTTTTTTCAATGAACTGGCTGAAAACTGGGATAAGAACAAACCGGCGCCGTCATCCAGATACAGGAAAATTATCAAAGAAGCCCGCATAAGAAACCATCAGAAAATACTGGACGTGGGCACGGGCACAGGCATCTTGATTCCATATATACTGGAAAAAGGATTCGGAGAAATTGAAATCTTTGCAATTGACTACGCAGAGAAGATGATAGAAAAATTTGAGAAGAAGAAATACCCGGATTGTGTTCATCCTTCCGTAAGGGACATCCACAGGACAGATTTCAAAGATAACTTCTTTGACAGGGTGATGGTCAACGACTGCTATCCTCACCTGGAAGACAAACCTGCCGTCCTGCGTGAGATCTACAGGATACTGAAAAAAGATGGAATTCTGGTAATCTCGCATCCAACCGGCAGGAAACACGTCCATAGGGTTCACAGGAAAGCCCATCCTGTCGTAAGCCATGATGTGATACCATGTATATCTTCTTTCAGGAATTTTGTTGTGTCGTTCGGATTCAGGCTCCTTGCAGACATTGATGATGACAGCTTCTTCCTCATCTCCTTCACCAAGTAGATAATACGCAAATAGCATATGGCAAGTAGCAGATGGTGAACGATGCCAACAAAGCTCGCTGGATGAAATTAATCAGGGAGTAGGCCGTAGAGGATTTGAACCTGCTAACCAGTCGTTCGCTTTGAACCGCTCTCTCCTCAGGAGGGGGAGTTTCCCCCTTCCTGAATCTACCCCCCAATAAAGAAAACATGGGAAAAATACTTTTTCCCATGCCCTTTTGAAGGTTATCGGTTCAAATCCAGTAACAGGGATACAACTTCCGGTTTAAATCCGCCAAATAGCAAGGCGGCAAGGAATAAACAAAGAGGATAAAACCCCCGTCATGAGTTCGCCGGTGAGCAAGGCAGCGAGGAGACGGCAACGAGACGTATGTTTATACGTCGAGGAAGCCGACGAACGAAGCTAACGATGCT
>CAYOFY010000016.1:0-24468 GCA_964403465.1 uncultured bacterium | reverse complement strand
CGGGTGCCTGAAGGATGCAGAGCAATTATCGGGTTACCAAGAACGGATAAAGGAGGATTTTATTCTGCCGGGGAGGTGTGCGGAAAACCTGTTGAATTACATAAGGATTATATTGCTTCATGTACCTTTCTGCGAGAGAAAATGCCGGTTTTTATGGTCAATGAAGGAGAACATAAAATACTGTTTTCGAAAGGGCGGGACACGAATTACAGGTAAAGAAATTAACGATAAAAAGAGGGATTGATCATGAAACTTAAAATCGGAATGGTTGGATGCGGCATGATAGGCAGGTATCATTATGCACCGGACATGCGTTTTGCCCGATATGCCGAACTTGCTGGTATATGCGGAGAGTCTCGGGCGGAAGCTCTGAGTTTTGCTGAAGAAATGGGAATACCGAAATCCTATGGCACCTACGAAGAGATGCTCGGAGACAGGACAATTGATGCCGTGATTATCGCAACACCTAACTATCTTCATTGTCCATACGTTATTTCAGCGGCTGCCGCAGGCAAGCATGTACTCTGCGAAAAACCGATGGCTCTTGACATGGAAGAAGCGCAAAGGATGGTAGAGGCATGTGAAAAGGCGGGCGTGGTTTTTATGGTGGCACACCATTTGCGTCACAAAGCCTGCAATGTAAAGGCTGCAGAGATGGTGAAAAAAGGAGATATCGGCAGGGTGGCAACAGCGCGTGTAAGATGGTCGTTTAATCACACAGGAAGCGAACCTGAGACAGGATGGCGCACGAAAAAACAATTGTCCGGGGGCGGACAGATTATGAATGTCAACTCTCACTGTGTGGACCTGCTGGTCTACATATTAGGGAAGCCTGTCAGGGTTTCCGCCTTCATTCAGGAAGAAGAAAATCTTGAGGTTGAGAACGGCTCGGTTATAATGATTGAGTTTGAAAACGGAGTTATCGGGATTGCAGAGGGTTCTGACAGGGAGGAAACCGAACCTTCCAATCTTGAAATATTCGGCGGAGGATGTTCCCTGATAATAGAAAAGGCGTGCTCAACAGATAAATACGGCGGGCTGAGACGCCTTCCGTCGGGAGATTTTGAGAAGGCTGAGTTTGACAGGAGCCCTTATACGCTGGAGGTTGACCATTTTGCTAAAGCGGTGATAGAAAAGTTTGAGCCCATTTCAAGCGGGAGAAAAACACTGGAAACAATGAAAGTGCTTATGGCCGCCTACGAATCCGCCGAGACTGGAAAACACATATGTTTGTGATAACCTTAAATTCCTGGAGGAAAAAATGCATAATTCCTGCGATAGAATAAAAGCCGCACTGGAGCACAGGACTCTTGACCGAATACCAATGACTGAGAGTTTCTGGCCGGAAACAATCAAACGCTGGCAGAAAGAAGGGCTGCCGGCAGATGCGAATATTGCAGATTTCTTCGGCCTTGATACCATATGCAGTATAGGTCCTTTTGATTGTGGACTCAGTTCGGCATTCCCGTATATTGTCTATGAGGAGACTGACGAATACAAGGTGGACAGGAATTCCTACGGGGTCAAGGTAAAATACTGGAAAAACAGGTACGCCACGCATGTGGAACTTGACCATGCGGTTAAGGACAGGAATGACTGGGAGAAGGTGAAGCATGCTCTGGATGCCGCGGAAAGTCGTTTGACAGAAGGGATTGCTGAGAAATCCCTGCAGGCACGGCAAAAAGGATATTTCATAACACTTAATTTTCTGGAGCCTTTCTGGTTTTCTTTCGTAATGCTGGGCATAGAGAATCTGTGCATACAGATGAAATTAGACCCGGATTTCATTGAAGATATCTGCAGGACATATATGGAATTTTCAATAGAAATGTTGCAGAAAACACTCTCCACCGGTCTGGAATGGGACGCGATATGGTTTTTTTCGGATATGGCGTACAAAAACGGTCCGATGTTTTCCCCCGAAGACTACCGGAGATTTTTTCTTCCCTGCCATCAACAGATAAGGGATATTTGCAAATCCCGTGGAAAATTTCTGCTTTTGCATACGGATGGGAACATAGAGAGGTTAATTCCTTCATTGATTGATGCAGGATTTGATGCTTTGCAACCACTTGAAGCACGGGCAGGTAATGATGTTCGTATTTACAAACCGAAGTTCGGCAACCGGGTATGTCTTTTCGGTAACATCTCTGCGGATATTCTTGCAGCAGGCAATCGGCATGCAATAGAGGAGGAGATAAGGACGAAACTCGATGTAGCCAAGAAAGGAGGGGGATATATATATCACAGCGACCATACGATACCTTCTACGGTTTCTCTTGACGATTATCTTTTTGCCATGGAATGTGCAAAAAAATACGGGACCTATGAATAAGGGGATATTGAAAAATGGGAAAACTTAAGGTTGGTTCTGCCTGTCAGGATATAACTCCCGACAGACCCGCTATACTTGCGGGTTCAATGTGGGTGAGGGAATCCACAGGGGTGATAAACCCTGTTTACACAGGTGCGGTCGTTATTGACAACGGGGATGAGAGGCTTGTTTTTTTGAGCTGTGACCTCTGCCTTCTGAGCGACGAGATACATGACAGACTTCGCAGGGAGATAGCCGGTGTGACCGGAACGAAGCCTGAACTGGTGGCTGTAAGCTGCACTCATACACATAACGGACCGAGTGTTTTCAGATGTATCCCCGACGTTGAAGTGGACAGCAGTATGTCAGAAGAGGTTTTCTCCAGAATAGTCAGGGCAGCGACTGACGCATGTTCAAGACTGGCTCCGGCTGAGATGGGATATGGAAGGAGGAGGGTCAGGGCAACTTTCAACAGGCGCCTGGTGGTCAAGGGCGGAAAGGTCATCATGAGTCCGGGACCTCAGGACCCTCCCGTAATTACAACAGAGGGTCCGGCGGATGAGGACCTGCAAGTCATATGGTTCAGAAAGCCAACAGGCGAAATAATAAGTGTTTTAATCAACTTTTCGGCTCACTGCACCCTCTCCCTGGGAGAGAACAAAATATCGGCGGATTTCCCCGGAGTGGCAAGGCGGATTATCCGCGAGAAAACAGGGGATATCCCAGTACTCTATTTCCAGGGAGCGGCGGGGAATACCTCACCGATTGACTTCACCGTTGCTGAAAATCTCTCCTCCGACCGTCTTGGAATAATGGAAAAAACAGGCAAGATTCTCGGTGATTCTGTGCTGGACATAATCAACGAAAAAACCCACAGGATTTGCACAGATATTACCCTGGGGGCATCACATACGACCATTCAAGCGCCGGCCCGTCATGCCGGGAGAGAAGATTTGTCGCTCAAGGATGCGCGGAAATACCTTGAGGAACATCCTGTTGAGAAAGCTGACAAGACGGATATAAATACGATGCTTGACCGTTATTTTGCCGAGTGGGTGGTTCGGCTGGAAGGTGCCAGACCTTTCAGGGAATCATATCCTGTTGAGGTTTCCGCATACCGCCTTGGGGATATTGCAATAGTGACGGTGCCTGCGGAACTCTTTGTGGAATACCAGATTGAAATAAAAAAAAGGTCTGCTTTTTCAAAAACCATGCTCTGGGAACTGACAAACGGGTACTGCGGATATGTGATAACCGGGCGTGCGCTGGAGAACGGATGTTATGAAGCGAGACTTGCAGTATCAAGTAAACTGTCGCCGCAGGCTGGTGAGTTGATTGTGTCAAAAGCTCTGGAATTACTCAAATCTCTGGAAAGGTGCTGATGGTTTGAAAAGCAACAGGTAATAAATACCTTACAGAACCTTGTAAGGCGGATTGTTACTGATGTATTGAACTGGAACAGTCTTCATCTTTTCTCTCACGGCGTTTGCAAAATTCCTTAGCCCGGGTTCTTCGCTTGTTTCATGGCCGATTTCCACAAGTCCCACGTTTATGTCAATAAGAGCCCTCATGGTGTATTCATCGGACTCTCCGGAAATAACCGTATCAACTTTATAATTAAGGATATTATTTATGAAACCCGCGTTAATGCTCAATCCTACTCCCCCCCAGAGACTTCCTATTCTTCTGACCTTCTGATTCTTGTTTCCCGTGACCCTTATATGCGGTGTTCCAATGCTTTTTTTAACACCCCAGGCAAACTTCTCCAGGGAGACCGGCTGGATTTCATATACTCTCTGCAATCCATTTTTTACCACGGGTTCTCCAAGGGACAGGACCTTTCCTACATCATCAAGGATAAAATGCCTGTCGGTAAGAGAATGAAGACGCAAAACCGATATTCCGTTCCTATCAAGCAGGTCTATTCTTTTCTTGCTCACCATGCCGGGTTTTTCTGTAAGGTTGGCGCTATCGGAACTGGCATAACCGGGTGGAAAAAGCAAATCCTCATGGGTAATTATGAAATTATGACTTTTTTCAGCCGAGAAATCTATTACCTTCTCAGTTACCATCCAGCAAACAGTTATCCCTGTTACACGGTTATCGGGATTTCCATACAAAAGACCTTCTTCTGGATTGAGTTTTCCCAGCCATCCCTCTATGAACTCAATGAAGTCTTTTATTGCCATGGTGTTTCCCCGGGCCCCTTAGATAAAGTAAAAAATGCCCGTCAGTATAAGGTTGGACAGTATTATAAGGAAAAATGATATCACCACGGAGGTCGTTGCGGCTTTTCCCACACCTACGGCGCCCGCGTGAGCCCTCAATCCCTCATGGGCGGCTACTGTGACGACAACCACGGCAAATACAGCGGATTTGATGAAGCCTATCAGGAGGTCACGCAATACTATGAATCTGAAGGTCTGATACAGAAACATTCCGGATGGGATGCCGACCATAAAAACTCCTATGATGAACGCACCGATTATGGATAGAAAAAAACTTATTATGAAAAGAGCAGGGAGAGAAATAATTCCGGCGAGAAGTCGCGGACTGACAAGATATGCAACAGGGTCCACGGCCATAACCCTCATGGCATCTATCTGTTCGGTAATTTTCATTGTGCCGATTTCTGCGGCCATGGCCCCTCCGACTCTTCCTGACATGACCATGGCGACAAACACCGGTCCCAACTCTCTTATCATTGATATTGAAACAATGCCTCCGGAGTAAATCTCCGCTCCGAATTTTTTCAGTGTATAAGAAGTTTCCATTACAAGAACCATGCCTATGAAGATGGAAATGATGCCGACCAGTGGAAATGAGTTGATGCCGATTTCCTCAATATGTTCAAAGATGTTTTCGGTTTTTCTCGGGTACATAATCTTCTTGAATGAATTGACGGTCAACATGGCGAGCGAGCCGAAATAAGAAAGGTAGGTCAGGATAGTCGTCCCGGTTTTTTCCATAAAATTCAGCATATTTTTCACTCTATTCGCTTGCTGTAATTTTCAAATCTCGTGAATTCCTTCCTGAAGGTGAGATTAACTCTTCCCGTGGGGCCGTTCCTCTGTTTTGCTATCATGATATCCGCAATGCCTGTATTTGTCTCGTTATAGAAATCCTCCCTGTAAAGAAGAAGAACGAGGTCTGCGTCCTGTTCCAGCGAGCCGCTTTCCCGCAAGTCCGACAGTTGCGGCTCCCTCGTTCCTCTCTGTTCCGTCGCCCTGTTTAACTGAGAAACGCCTATGACCGGGACATTGAGTTCCTTGGCAAGTGTTTTCAGAGAGGCCGAAATTTCGCTTATCTCCTGTTGCCGATTTTCCGCCCTTCCCCGGCTCTTCATAAGTTGCAGGTAATCTACTATAATCAGTTGTACGTTTTCGCTCGATTTCATGCGCCTGGCGCGCGCCCGCAATTCAAAAGCATTTAATGAGGGACTGTCATCAATAAATATCGGAGCTTCTGAAAGCCTTCCGCCTGATTGAAGCAATCTGCCGTGATCCTGATCCGAAAGCATACCCTGGCGCAGTTTCATGAAGTCAATCTGTGCCTCGCAGCATAGCATCCTCTGTACAAGCTGCTCTTTGCTCATTTCAAGGCTGAAGATGAGTATGGGAAGTTTTGCTGCACCAGCGACGCCTCCGGTATTCAGATTAAGAGCGATATTGCAGGCGAGGGCGGTTTTTCCCATGGACGGCCTGGATGCTATGATGATAAATTCTGAAGGATGGAGTCCTGTAATCTTGTTATCAAGATCTTTGAATCCCGTAGGTATGCCTGTGACGAACCCCCGTCTGCTATGTATCTCGTCAATGGTATCAAGGCTTTCTTTCACGAGGTCTTTGAGGGGATAAACGGTTCTTTTGGTTTTCTTCTGACCTATGTCAAAGATAATTGATTCCACTTTATCCAGGAAAGAATCAACTTCTTCAGGGTTCGCCGAAGCTTCGAATATTATCTGAGTGGCGTTTTCAATGACAGCGCGGAGTATATACTTGTCTTTCACGATTTTTATATATTCATCAAAATTTGCCGCGGTCGGCATAAGTTCCACAATTTCACTCAGATATCCAACGCCCCCGATTTCGTCAAGCATATCCTGCTGTTTCAATTTGTTTGTGAGTGTTATGAGGTCGCACTTTTCGTTCTTTTCAAAAAGCATGCACAGGGCAGAAAAGATTTTCTTGTGGGTTTCATTGTAGAAAAAATCTTCTTTCAGAGCTTCGAAGGATTCTATTCTCGCCGCTTCGCTGATCAGCATGCAGCCGAGAAGTGCTTTTTCAGCCTCTATGCTTTGTGGTGGGATTTTATCTTCAAACGCTGTTTTTTTCTTCTTTACAGGCATTTTATTTCTCTCTTACCACCCATATCTTGATTTCTCCAGTGATATCTTCGCTCAGCCTGATTTGAACCCTGTATATCCCCAGTTTCTTGATGGGTTGTTCAATCATAATCTGATGCTTATCAATTTCTATATTCTTCTGCCTGCGGATTGCTTCTGCTATGTCTTCGGAGGTTATGGCGCCGAAAAGCTTGTCATCCTGGCCTGCCTTGGCGTTGATGGTTATGGACTCTTCCCTCAGGGCATTTTTTATGTCTTTTGCCTGGGATAACATCTTTTTCTTCCTTGTTGCGAGCAACTGCTCTTGATTTTTCAATATCATTATATTCTTGCCTGTTGCTTCTATCGCAATTCCCTCGGGTATCAGGTAATTCCTGGCATATCCCGTACGCACGTCTTTTATCTCGTCTTTCCTGCCTTTCCCCTGGAGATCCCTGATAAATATTACCTTCATGTTTTCTCCTCTCCTTCTGAGCCGAATACCCTATACCTTTATGAAAGGCAGAAGTCCCAGCAATCGGGCTCTTTTCAAAGCCTGTGCAAGCATCCTCTGATGTTTTGCGCATACACCGGTTATCTTGGGAGACAGTATTTTGCCTCTGCCGCTGGTGAATCTTCTAATCCTGCCCGTATCTTTGTAATCAATCTCCTCGGTGCTCCCTTTGCAGAACTGGCAAACCTTAACCCTCTTTTTGGTCGGCATCTTCCTTTTCCTCCTTCTCAGAAGCTATGCTGGCAGGCGGTCTGTCAAGAAACTGAAAATTCTCCACCACCACTTCGACTGTTGACCTTTTTTCGTTGTCCTGCGTTTCCCATTTCCTGTACTGCAGCCTCCCTTCCACAAAGATCAAACCGCCCTTTTTCAAATATTCAGCGCAGACCTCGGCTCTTTTCCCCCATATAACGAGATTTATGAAACAGGTTTCTTCTCTTTTTTCCTCCTTGGATATGTATTCGCGGTTAACCGCCAATCCGAAGGTGGTTACAGCCTGTCCCGATGGAGTGTACCGGAGTTCAGGATCTCGCGTCAAACGACCTATAAGGAAAACTTTATTTAGATTCGGTCCTGGCATTTGTATTTTCCTCCTTCTGTCCCTCAGGGAATCGCTTCCTTTGCAAGAACAGATATCTCAGTATGTTCTCTCTTCTTCTCATCTGAGGTTCCGCAATCAGCATTGTCTCGGGGGACGCATTGAAATAAAAGAGATAATAAATCGCTTCCGACTTCTTCTTTATCGGATAGGCAAGATGTTTTTTCCCCCAGAGTTCTTTCCTGACGATTTTGGCGCCGCTTCCCGATATTTTTTCCTCTATGAAAGCAACCTCTTTTGATATCTCTTCTTCAGGAATATCTGCCCTGAGAAGAAAACACCCTTCATATTTTCTTTCCATTATCTTGTTTCTCCCATGTGTTTTGAAAGATTTTTAACGACAAAATGTCCAAATATTATCATTACTCCCGAATCCGGCAAAGAACATATTATATACATTTCATAAAAAAAGTCAAAGTCAATTCAGTATTCCTTTTTCTTCTATCCGGTGTGTATTTCAATAATATCCCTGTCCGCAAGTATGTAGTCCCGTCCTGCCACAAACGCATTGCTTTCACCGTGCCTCCAGAGACGGGCGTACTTGAAATTCTGTACAAGGTCTTTATGGATAATTTCTGCAAGCTCTATGAGTGTGGAATCCTTTTTGATTGTATAGGGATTTTCGAGATCGGGCGGTTTCCCGGGTATTTTTGTGTAAATCCTTATTATTCCAAGAGTATTGAATATTTTTTCAGGGAGGCATGAGGTATTTGTGCCTTCCTTTGCGGATATTTCAACAAAATCAGGGATTTTTTCCCCGTAGAGTTCTTTAAATATCCCTCTTATGGTTGAATATCCGGGGAGATCTATTTTGTTCGCAATCCACAGGATGTTTTTTGCAAAAGAAAATTGCTGTTCATCCTTAATTCTGAATTTTTCAAGAACCTTCATGGAACCATCCATATCCTCAATTATCGTGTCAGAAGAAATGTCAAAAATGAACAGGAGAGCATCGGTTTTTCTAAGGATATCTCCCATCCAGTTTTCGGAAAATTCTGGTGAAAGAGGGGGGGTATCCAGAAGTTGAATATTTATATCAGAATAAGGCATCATTCCGGGAAGAGGCAATTTTGTTGTATAGGGATAATCCGCGATCTGCGGTTTCGCTTTTGTAATAACGGAAAGGAGAGTTGATTTACCCGAATTGGTGGGCCCGCATATGGCAAGCTGGCCGGCCCCCTCTCTCTTAATGATCGGAATCGTCGTTCTTCTCGCAATCTGGTGCCCTTTCTCAATAACCTTCCTGTATTTGGCTATTTTTGTCTTCAGGAGCGCCTGCAATTTTTCGGAAGATTTGTGTTTTGGCATAATGGCAAGCAGTTCTTCAAGAATGGATATTTTTTCTTCAAGGGTTTTCGCTGTCTTTAACTCGGATTCCTTCTGATGGTATTGTGGAGGTAGATTTACCGGCATGAGAAAAATCCTGGATACCAGACCCCGGGAATCGGTTCAGTATCCCAAAGGCACATTTTCTATTTGCTTATTATATCTCTTACTATTGGAAGAAGTTTCTGGATATTATACGGCTTGGTTACGTAAAAATCCGCTCCATAGTCGTATCCTTTGACCTTATCCGCATCTTCGCTTTTGCCAGTCAGCATTATTACAGGTATCCTCTTGCTCTTCAATCCCGCTTTTATTTTCTTGAGCACCTCCCATCCGTCAATTCCGGGCATTACAATATCAAGAATAACCAGATCGGGTCTCTCTTCCCGGAATATTCTTAATCCTTCCTCGCCGTCTGGTGCCCCGAAAACAATATACCCGGCTGATTTCAAGGCCATGGAAAGCATCATAAGCGAATCTGGTTCGTCTTCCATGATCAGTATCTTTTTTGCCTGTATATCCATAGTTTTTATTTTACCCGATTTTATTATACAAGACAATAACTGTCTCAATTTCAGAGCATCAAAAGCCAGTAACATTAAGATTCACTTCTTCTGATCGGAACGACCTGCATGAAAAAGGCGGTATACGTCGTATACACTGGTGAAGACAAAATCAGCTCCTTCCCTTCTAAGACTATTTCTTATGCCGGTCTTGCCCGAAAGGATTCCGCATGACCTGACCCCGCAACTCCTGGCGCATTTTATGTCCATGGGGTGGTCGCCGACCATCATGACCTCATTTTTTTTAATTCCCAGGAGTCTGACTGCTGTCTCAATGTGTGCCTTATCAGGCTTGACTTTCTCTATATCATCTCTTGTGAGCAGGATGTCATACGGTATATCAAACTTATTTGTGACTATCTCGACGGTTTCCCTGCAGTTTCTCGTGATTATGCCGATTCTTATGCCCATTTTCTGCAATTCTTGAAGCAGCTTGATGCTTCCGGGTAAAGGTTTGGATTTTCTTGCCCCTCTAATTTCTTCTTTTTTGAGAAACTCGCGTGCTTCGGAAAGAAATATTTCAGAAAATCTATTTTTTCCATTACGGATTTCTATATATCTCAATGTTTCAAGAATGGGGAGTTTCTTGCGAGGGAATACAAGATGATGTTCCAACGCATCCATCAACATTTTTTTTCTTATTTTCTCAAAATCAATATGGAGAGAAACGATAGTGCCGTCAAAATCAAGTATAATACCCTTCAGCATTTTTCCTTACCTGTTTATGATTTCAAAATGCATTGTTCCAATCCATTTTAGTATAATATGCCGGAATTTGAAAAAAATTCAGAAAAATGCTATAATCAAAAGGAAAGTCAACTGTGGAACGGCAGGTGAAAGGATTTGTCATTGGAAAGTAATTGCAATACGGCGTTTTTCTCTTTCCCCTGCCCATGAACAAGAATCCGGGGAGACCGTATGAGGGAGCGTGCGGAGTATATAATCAAATTGACCGGTGAAACTGTAAAAGGATATATCGTGGAGGAAAAGATATGGCAGGGAGCAACCTCCACGGTTTACAGGTGTTCAAGCGTCAATGGGAATGGCCGTTACGGGAAGACCGTTGCAATAAAAGTCCTCCATCCATACAGAAACCAGCCGGTACAGATAAATCAATTCATCAGGGAAGCAAAGATGCAGGCCAGACTGAACCATGAGAATATAGTCAAGGTCTACGGCCTGGCCCAGAAGGAAAATTTGCTGGCAATTTTCATGGAATACGTGAACGGTACAAGTTTGAGAATGGCTTTCCAGAATTGGGAAATGACAACCGAATCGCTTATTAAATTTTTTCTGGGATTGGCAGACACCGTTGATTACATCCACAGTAAAGGAATCATACACAATGACATTAAGCCCGAGAATATAATAGTGGGTAGAAACAACGGGATTTTCAAGCTGACGGATTTCGGTTATGCCGAGAGACTCAATAGATGGTTCAGAAAACCCTCCATATATACTGGTGGCACTGAGAAATACATGGCTCCAGAAAGAGCAAAGGGTACATTTGATCAAAGAAGTGATATATATTCATTCGGCATTTTGCTTGACGAGTTTTTGAAGGACAGGCTTCAAAATGAAAAAATCTATTCAATAATCGCCGTTGCAACCCAGAAGGAACCTTTCAAGAGATATGACACTATGTCAAAAGTGAAGGATGAACTTGAAAGACTGTATTTGGAATTTACCCTTTGAGATGAAGATAGGGATAATCTCCGACATACACGGCAATCTTGAATCCGCAAAAGCAGCCCTCCTTTTTCTTGACGAAAGAGTTGACTTTCTTGTGGTCACGGGTGATGTGGTTGGTTACGGTCCCGACCCTGAGGAGTGTATTGAACTTATCGGGGAAAAAGCAGACGTTGTATTGAAAGGTAACCACGAAGAGGGTATTCTGACAGGGAATCTTTCAAATTTTAAGGATAACGCAAGACTTTCCCTGGAATGGACTCAGGCCAGGCTCTCCCCGGCCTGCAAGAAAAAAATTGACGGATTTGCTGAGAGGGAAACAAGGGAAGAAATCCTCTTCGTCCACGCCTCCATTACTGACCCTCTTTTCAAGTACGTGATGGGCAGAGAAGATGCGGATGAGGAATTCAGCATTATGGATAAGAAAATCTGTTTTTTCGGACATACGCATATGCCGGGCGGTTTCAGAAAAAATATAGGTGGTGGTCAGACAGAGATTATCTACACGGACTTCAGCGGGAGACTTGATATTAAAACTGAGGAGGGATACAGGTACCTCATAAACGTGGGGAGTACCGGACAGCCGCGGGACGGCTTTCCTTTTGCCTGCGTCTCTGTATATGACACCGAAACAAATGTTTTGAATCTTCATCGAATAGAATACCCTCTTGAAATAACCAGAAAGAAGATAATTGAGAGAGGTCTTCCGTCTGTTCTCGCCAGAAGAATTGCACAGGGCATATAGGAGCAAGATTCATCCCGCGGCCGTATCGGAAAAATCACAGACACCGCAAGTCCTGGCAAAAGTACTGCATTTTGTGCGCTTTTCCCAATTCTGTTTCTTATGGTATTATAAAAATATGGGCAGAAGAATAATGACCGGGAGAGAGATTAGCAGGATAATCGAGAAAGCCGCCGGTATTATTGAAGGAGAAATGGGTTTCTCGGGTCTTGCCATAGTGGGAATCAGAAGGAGGGGAGCTATCCTTGCCGACAGGATAAAAAAATATTTTCCTGACGAAGTGCCTGTTGGTTATCTGGATATAAATCTGTACAGGGACGATTTCAGCAAGATTGGGGCTCATCCGGTTATCTCCGAAACGGAAGTCCTTTTTGACATAGACGGAAAAAATATTCTGCTGGTTGATGATGTGCTTTTTACGGGAAGAACAATCAGGGCTGCCCTGGATGCGCTCGTTGACTTGGGCAGGCCGGCTCTCGTCAGACTCTTTGTTCTCGTTGACAGAGGACACAGGGAGTTGCCGATAGGGGCTGATTTCACAGGCAGAAAGGTGGAAACCCTGGTTGATGAAATGGTGGAAGTGAGACTTAAGGAGATTGACATCAGGGATGAAGTCTTGATAGAAAAGAAAAAATGAACTGGACGAAAAAAGACCTTATAGGGCTTGAAACCCTTACGAGGGAAGAGATAGAAACCATCCTTGAGACAGCAGTATCTTTCAAGGAAATAAGCAGCCGGCCGGTTAAAAAAGTCCCTCCTTTAAGAGGTAAGACAGTCGTCAATCTGTTTTTCGAGCCCAGCACCCGCACCAAGACTTCCTTTGAACTGGCGGCAAAACGTCTCTCTGCTGATGTTTTAAGTTTTGAGGTGGCAACATCCAGCATATCAAAAGGTGAGACTATCGTGGATACCGCAAGGAACATTGAGGCGATGAAAGTGGATTGTTTTATCGTAAGGCATTCCATAGCGGGAGCGCCTGAACTTATAAGCCGTAACGTATCTTCAGCTGTCATAAACGCAGGAGATGGTTGCCATGAACATCCGACTCAGGCATTGCTGGACATGTTTACAGTGAAGGAGAAACTTGGAAGGATCAGGGGGATAAAAATTTCTATTGTGGGAGATATTCTCCACAGCAGGGTTGCGAGGTCAAACATATGGGGTTTTACGAAACTGGGGGCAAGAGTCTTTGTCTGCGGGCCTCCTCCGATAATACCTGCGGATGTGGAGAAGATGGGAGCAAAGGTCACCTATAATATTGACGAAGCGATAAGAGACACAGACGTAATATATCTTCTGAGGTTGCAGAAAGAGCGGCAAAAAGAGAATTTCCTGTCTTCACTCAGGGAATACAGTTATTTCTATGGTATAGATGAGACAAGATACAGCGAAATAAAAAAGGGTGCGGTTATCATGCATCCTGGACCGATGAACAGAGGTGTTGAAATAAAATCCGAGATTGCGGAGAGGCAAAATTCACTGATATTGGAACAGGTGACCAACGGTATTGCAGTAAGGATGGCGGTGCTGTACCTTACAATAGGAAGCAGGAAATGAACGTAAGGCTTTCCGAAATACTTGATTATCAAAAAGACCTGAATCTTCAGCAACTCAATATTGTAAGAGAAGGCGATGGGCCGTGTCTTGTTGTTGCCGGAGCCGGTTCAGGGAAAACCAGAGTTCTTGTGTACAGGGTTTGCTGGCTTCTTGAAAACGGAGTTCCGGCGTCGTCAATACTGCTGGTTACGTTTACGAACAGAGCGGCAGGACAGATGATTGAAAGAATTGAAGAGCTGCTCGGCGACTATCCTGAAGGTTTATGGGCGGGTACGTTTCATCACACAGCAAATACACTGCTGAGAAAATACGGCAGGTTTTTGAACATTGGATTGAATTACACCATTCTTGACGAAGAAGACAGCATCTCCATTCTGAAAAAGATTACCCAGCACATTGCAGATGAGGAAGACTTTCCTGTGCATACAACAATAAAGAAAATACTGAGTTTTTCGGTAAATACCTCTGAAAGTATCAGGGATATTATCAATACGCGGTTTCCTCAATACTCCTGTTTTATCCCGCGTCTTGAGGCGATATCCACCAGGTATCAGAAAAGGAAAAGAGAACAGAATCTTGTTGATTACGATGATTTGTTGCTTTTCTGGCACAGACTTATGAAAAATGAGAATATCGGCATGGAAATATCAAAAAAGTTCAAGTATATCCTTGTTGATGAATATCATGATACAAATAAGCTGCAATCCCTGATTCTTTACCAACTGGCAAAAACTGGAAGAAATATAATGGTGGTGGGAGATGATGCACAGAGCATTTATTCTTTCAGGGGAGCCACCGTAAACAATATTATGGAATTTCCAAAGATTTATTCTGAGGCCAGAACCTTCTGCCTTGATCTGAATTACCGCAGCACGCCGCAGATTCTTGATTTTGCAAACAGGAGCATATCTCATAATAGATTCCAGTTTCCAAAAGACCTCAGAAGTATAAGAAAAAGCGGCATCAAGCCAGTCCTCATAAAATGTTACAACCCGGGCGAGGAAGCCGCTTTTGTTGCCCAGCGGATCTCGCAGTTACTGAGGTCGGGAATTGCTGCTGGCGATATAGGGGTTCTTTTCAGATCCATGTATCAGGTAGCAGAGGTTGAGATGGAGATGAGCAAATTGAAGATACCTTATATTGTCAGGGGAGGATTGAGGTTTTTTGAACAGGCACACATAAAGGACATGGTTGCTTATTTCAGAGCGGCGGAAAACTTGGGTGATGAAATCGCATGGAAAAGAGTTTTTGGGTTAACCGATGGTATCGGTGCAAAGACTACTCGGAAATTGCTCGGTTACATGCAAGGGGCCGGAAGTCTCACGGAGTTCTGCCATAGAATTGAAAACGCTGATCTGGACACGCGGGCGTTAAGAAGCTTTGGAAAGCTTGCGCAATTACTGAAGAAAATACGCGAGACAGAAGATATACCTTCAGCGATAGACATGATAATGGATGCGGGATATTCTGTGTATCTTGGGAGAAGGTGCGATGATGATATTAAACGTTACGAGGATCTGAAAATGCTTAAAGAAATATCTTCCACTTTCACCAGCCTTTCGGATTTCATTTCCGAATCCTCTTTGCAGGAATATTGTGAAGGAGAAGGGTCCTCCGTGGACGACCCGGTGACACTTTCAACCATCCATCAGGCAAAGGGGCTGGAATGGAAAATCGTTTTTCTGATAGGAGTCTGCTCCAATCATTTTCCGCACCCCTCTTCCTGCAAAGATATCATGGAGCTTGAAGAAGAAAGGAGAATCTTTTATGTCGGTCTGACAAGGGCAAAGGAAGATATTTACATAACGTACTATGTGAGGGATTCATGCAAAACCTTTGCAGACAGAAGATCTGTTTTTCTTGAGGAAATCCCGCACAGTTTTTTTGAAGAATGGAATTTCCGAATGCAATGACAACGCATCAGTGGCGGAAAAGTCACAAAGAGGAATACCTGTGAAAACCCTTACTCTCCTTATATTTTCCCTCGCCTATGCGGGAATAGTCATAAAAAGGGATAAAGCACTTTTCTTTGTATATGCGGCGGCTTTGATATTTTTGATGGCAGGAGTTGTCCATATAATTGAAATACCATCTTTTCTCAATTACAACGTTCTGGGAATCTTTCTGGGGACGAGCATTCTTTCTTTCCTTTTCTCCTTTTCAGGCGTGCCTTCGGGTATAGTTGAGAATATCTCGGAGAAAAAATATGCGGTTGGAACCGTTTACCTCCTCATCTGCCTTATGACCGGCTTGATATCGGCTTTTGTGGAAAACATTGCCACAATCATGATTATGGCGCCTGTGGCTCTTGAACTTGCAAAAAAACACAATCTTAATCCGGTATCACTCCTGATAGGAATGACCGTTGCAAGCAACCTTCAGGGTTGCGCCACAATGGTCGGAGATAGCCCCAGTATAATACTGGCCATGGAGTCAGGTATGAACTTCAATGATTTTATTTATATGCCGGCTGCAAAACTTTCCATGTTTTCCGGTAGACCAGGAATTTTCTTCTTTGTTCAGATAGCGATGATATCAGGTCTGGCGGTTTTATATCTTTTCTTCAGAAAGGAAAAGAAGATACTCGCAGTATCTCCTGCAGAATATACGGTGAAGATGTGGACGCCTTTGGTACTTATAGTTTTGATGATACTTTCTCTCGCCCTTGTTTCGTTCGTCGGAAACGGATTTGAGTATTTCCCCGCGGTCATTTGTCTTCTATATGCCTCAGCAGGATTATTATGGCTTGCTTTTATGGAGGAAAAAAAGAAGTTCACGATAATGCATATTGACTGGGAGAGTTTTTTCCTTCTCGCAGGCATCTTTGTACTGGTGGGAACGTTGAAAAAGGTAGGTTTTATAGAAGACCTTGCAGGAGTGCTGGAAAAAAGCGGAGAGAAAAGTCCTTTCCTGTTGTACAACATCATGGTCTGGGGTTCTGTTTTCATATCCTCCTTTGTGGATAATATCCCATACACAATGGCGATGATTCCCGGGGTTCAGATACTCTGCGCGCGGCTCTCTTTGAATCCTTATATCTTTCTTTTCGGGCTCCTGCTGGGAACCTGCGTTGGAGGTAATATCACTCCAATCGGCGCAAGCTGCAATGTTGTAAGTGTCGGCATACTGAAGAAAAAAGGATACAGGGTGGGTTTCAAGGATTTTGTCAAAATAGGATTACCATTTACAATATTAGCAGTGTTAAGCAGTTCATTGCTTATGTGGTTTGTGTACAATTAGATAGGGGGAAAAGATAAGATGATCAAGATAGGAAGGGCGATATTGAGCGTTTCCGATAAGACGGGGATTGTTGAACTGGCAGAATTTTTGAGAAAATACGATGTAGAGATTATCTCAACAGGAGGAACAGCGAGAACCTTGAAGGAAAAAGGGATAGTGGTGAAAGATGTGTCAGAATTCACGGGCTTTCCTGAAATACTTGATGGAAGAGTCAAGACCCTTCACCCCAGAATCTACGGCGGCATTCTTGCGATACGCGACAACAGGGAACATCAAAGGCAGATGCGGGAGAATGGTCTTGTCCCGGTGGACCTTATAGTATGTAACCTGTATCCTTTTGAAGAGACTCTGAAGAAAGGCGCGAAAGACGAGGAAATAATCGAAAACATAGACATAGGCGGTCCCACGATGATAAGAGCTGCTTCCAAGAACTATAAACATGTCTGCGTCCTGGTAAAGTGCGGGTTATACAATGAATTCATCGGGGAGATGGAGAAAAACAAGGGTTGTGTCAGTGAAGAATTTTCCTTCCGTTGCGCAAGAGAGGTGTTCAGGCATACTTCAAAATACGATTTTGCCATAGCCTCCTACTTTTCAAGCAAGATTGAAACAAAAATTCTCCCCGATGAATTGGATATGAGACTGCTGAAAGTGCAGGAATTGAGATATGGAGAAAATCCGCACCAGTCAGCGGGATGGTATAGATTTGCGGACAGACAGTTTACCAGAGAGCAGTTTCAGGGCAAGGAACTCTCATTCAATAATCTTCTGGATATGGAATCAACATATACACTTGTCAACCAGTTTACCTCGCCCGCATGCGTGATAACAAAGCATACCAATCCCTGCGGAGTTGCCGTTGCAGGGGATATCCTTTCCGCTTACGGGAAGGCTCTTGAAACAGACCCATTGAGTGCATTTGGCGGCATAATCGGATTCAACAGGAAGATTGACAGAAAAATTGCAGAAAAAATAGTAGAGAGATTTTACGAGGTTATCATAGCCCCGGATTATGACAGAGAAGCTCTTGGAGTTTTCAGGGCAAAAGAAAATCTGAGAATAATCAAGAGCCCTGCAGGGATTGTTCAAAACTACGACTTTAAGAGTCTGAACGACGGTTTTCTTGTGCAAACTCCAGATGACAGGGAATTTGACAAACTTGAGGTGGTTACCAGCAAGAAACCAGACGAGAAGGAGATGACCGCATTGAAATTCGGCTGGACGGTATGCAAGTTCGTCAAATCAAATGCAATAGTGATTGCGACGGAAAACCGGACTGTGGGCATAGGGGCGGGGCAGATGTCCAGATATGACTCCGCAAGGGTGGCGGTTATGAAGATGAAAGACAACTTTAAGGAAAAACCTCCTTTGCTGGTTGTTGCTTCTGACGCTTTTTTCCCGTTCCCCGACAGTATAGATGTTCTCAGAGAAGCGGGGGTTACCGCAATAATACAACCCGGAGGTGCGATGAAGGACAGGGAGGTTATTGCCGCCTGCAATGCTCACGGGATTGCCATGGTTCTTACGGGGATGCGGCATTTCCGTCACTGATAAATACCGGCGATATGGATCCGGCATTGGGGATTCGGGAAAGAGAAAAGAGTACTTGATGTCTTCTACAAGTACCGGACTCCGGAACCCGAACCCGTGCGTTTAAATGATGAATGAAATAAAGGGAAGGATACTGGCATATTCAATTGCTGGGATATTCGCAGGAATATATCTTTTTTTCAAAGGATTCCGCCTCCTCTGGCAGAAGCGTCTTATCCAGAATATCCCGACATCAAAAATCCGTTCCGTAGCAATGGGATTGGTTGAACTGCAGGGACAGGCGATAGCCAATCTTCTCCTCACGGGGCCCTATACAAAGACACCGTGCGTTTTTTACCATATTATCATTGAACGTCTTGTAAGGGACAGGAATTCAAGCAAATGGGTGAAGGAACTTGATATGAAGACGGACATACCTTTCTTCTTGCAGGATGAAACCGGTTGTGTGGTGCTTGACCCGAGGGGTGTAGAAACCGATCTTCCTCTCAGGTACACGAAGATAGAAGATAACAGGCGGTACAGAGAGTACAATATAATGGAAAAGGAGCCTATCTATGTGATGGGTTCCGCAAAGAAGACAGACAGCATTGACGAAAGAATACACAAGGAAGTTGAAAAACGAATAAAGGAGACGATAGAAAATCCTGAAGAAAAACAGAAACTTGATGTTAACAAGGATATGTGGATAGATGAGAAGGAATGGGAATTGGTAAGAGAAAGGATAACAAAGCAGGTATCCGAGGAATTCAGCCGGGCAGGAGAAGAATTCAAGAAATCAGAGCGTCTGGTGCCGGAAGCTCTTAAGAATGTCATTATCGGAAAAGGAGAAGCAGACAGGCGTTTTCTTCTTTCAAATAAAAACGAGAGAGAACTTGTTGAGTGCTATAAGTCCAGGATATTTTTCTATATATTCGGCGGGGTGGTATTGACACTGCTGTGCTTGTGGATAGTCCTGTCCTACAAATTCCAAAGGGGGGGAATATGATAATCATTGTGCTGGCTGTCCTGGTCGGTTTTGTTATCATAGGGATTTTTATTTATTTCGTAAGTATCTATAACGGATTGGTGCGGATGAGCAGAGACATAGACAAGAACTGGTCCAACATAGACGTTATGCTGAAACAGAGACATGATGAAATCGGAAAACTGGTTAAGGTGTGCGAAGGGTATATGAAATACGAAAGAGAGACACTGGAAAAGATAACCAGTCTGAGAACGGATTACATGAGAGCCGATTCTGTCGAGGACAAGAGCAGGATAGACGGAGCGATAACCGGGGCGTTGAAAACCATATTTGCAGTTGCCGAAAATTACCCGGACCTGAAAACAAACAATAATTTTATGCAGCTGCAGACAAGAATCAGCGAGATCGAGAATAACATTGCGGACAGAAGAGAGCTTTATAATGACAGCGTGAACCTGTACAACATAAGAATACACCAGATACCGGATATGGTTGTCGCAGGGATGATGAACTATAGAGATAAGACACTTTTTCAGGTTGCCGAAGAAGAGCGCAAGGACGTTGACATAAAATTTGAATTCCCGAAATAATCCCCAATAAATGGAGATGTTCGATGTTATCGTTGTTGGAGGAGGACCTGCCGGATGTATGGCGGCAATAAAGGCCGGAGAGGCAGGTAGAAAAGTCCTTCTACTGGAAAAGAACAAGGACATAGGGATAAAACTTCTGCTCACGGGGAATGGGAGAGGTAATATAACGAATCTTGAAGACACTGAGGGATTCCTTTCCAGATATAAAAACGGACAGTTTCTCAGAAACGCCTTTGCCCAGTTTTTCAACGAAGACCTGATTGATTTTTTTGAAAGCAACGGACTTCCTCTCAAGGTTGAACGGGGCAACAGGGTTTACCCTGAAAGCGATGATGCCGGCGATATCGTCAAAGTGCTAAAAAAACTCTTAAAAAAATCCGGGGTACAGGTCAATACAGGCAAATCGGTAAGGTCTATTACATCCGGGAAGGTTTTTTTTGAATTGTCCGCGTCGGGAAAAAGATTTGCCGGCAGGAAGGTTATTATTGCTTGCGGAGGGAAAAGTTTTCCCGGGACAGGTTCTGACGGTGGAGGATATGTCCTTGCGAAAAAGACAGGGCATACGGTTGCAAAAACTGTCCCTGCTCTCTGCGGCATTGAGGTGGTAAGAACGGATATCACGAGTAAATGCAGGGGCATTACCCTCAAGAATATCAGGATTTCAGCATTTTTAAGGGAGAAAAAAATAGGTGAAGAGTTCGGTGAAATTTTATTCACCCATTACGGAGTGAGCGGTCCGGCAGTTCTTAACCTGAGCGGAGATATATCTGAAAATCTGGACAAAGGAGAAATAAAACTGGAGATAAATCTCAAACCTGCTCTCACAAGGGAGAAACTCGACAATCGCCTGCTCAGGGAATTGAAGGAAAATGCAAATAAGCACATAAAAAACATTTTCAAAAATCTTTTGCCGGCAGGAATGATAGAGGTTTTCCTGCAATACGCCGGGATAGACGGAGAGAAACGGGCGAATCAGGTTACGAAGGAAGACAGGGCAAGTATGGCAAATGCATTCATGCATTTTGCCATGAAGGTCAAAGGAACAAGGTCCTTTACCGACAGCATGGTGACACGGGGCGGAATCAGTGTGAAGGAAATAAATCCCAAGACAATGGAGTCAAAAATTGTCCCCGGTCTCTTTTTTGCTGGCGAAATTATAGATGTTGACGGGAAGACAGGGGGTTATAATCTCCAGGCAGCTTTCACTACCGGCTATGTTGCCGGCTCTTCCGCTTCTGCTTCACGCCCATAATTTTGTTTGGAGAAATTTCTAAGGTAATATTTCCGTTTAAGGTATATGATCTCTTCTATCTTCTTGTCTTTAAGCAGTTTCTCCAGAATATTCCATGAACCGCCCGCTTTCTTCAGGAAATCTTCCACCTGCTCTTTGCTCATGGGATGTACCGAAACAATATTGAGCAGGTCGTTTTCGGCATTTCCGGTAAGACCGAAACTCCCTGTCCCCTCGCCTGTTATTAACTCTGTATTCAGACCGTATTCTACGAAAATCTGGTAAGCACTGTTTATTTTTTCTTCATCGGGAGGCATTACCCATTTTTCTGCAGGAGGTCTTGTGGGGATACCTATGAAAGCAATAGCAGGTTCTATTTCTGATAGGAATTCTGCCGTTTTTCTTATATCCTGCTCATTGTCATTGATATCTTTTACAAGAAGGGTTTCCGTCAGCAGCTTCCCCTTGAAGACAGCGGAGAATTTTTTAATGCCTTCAAGAATGACATCATAATCAAGTTCCGTCGCAGGCCTGTTAATTTTCCCCCAGACTTTCTTATTGCCCGTAATATCTATTTTCAGGGATACGAGATCGGCTTTTTTCAGGTCTTGCCTGACGTCTTCCCTCCACAATAAAGATGCGTTTGTGATAACAGCAATTTTTATGTCCGTCCGTTTTTTAAGACCGGCTATCTCTTTGCCAAGGTTTATGTCAAGCGTGGGCTCGCCGTCAGGCACGAACGAAAGGAAATCAACCTTTTCCTTATTCTCTTTCAGCCGTTTCAGGGTATTGCCGACCTCGTCCAATATCTTTTCAACCGGATAAAATGCCTGCCTTTCTGTTGAAATATTCTTCGTCCTGCCTATCTGGCAGTAAATGCAGGAATAACTGCAGATCTTAGGCGGGATATTATTGATTCCGAGACTCTGCCCCAGCCTTCTTGATGGCACCGGTCCGAAAACTATCTTTTTTTCCATTTTTTATTCTTATCCGGTCAGAGAATCAAGTCAACTGCCGGAATTCCGACGGACTATTATACCCTAATGTCAGAACCTGCGATGAGTTCTCTCAGAACAGGGAACAGTTTTTCCGAGAAACGCAGGTATCCCAGATCGGTAAGATGAGTGCCGTCAACCGTTGCTTCACCGTCTGTACCGATCAATCCGTCATTTTTTATGTAGCGCAGGTTTTTCATCCCTTCACGTAACAGTTTTTCATAGATGGAATATTGAGCCTTGTTTGAGGACATGCACCGGTTCATTCTGGATTCTACCAGAAACGCGTCACAGTAAAGCAAACTGTCGACAAGTACAATATGTGTTTCAGGACGCGTGGTTCTCAGTTTTCTTATTGCGGATTCTTCGCGTTCGTTGATTAGAGATTCATCCATGTTGGGCAGGTTGTCCAGAACATAAATTGCAGGATCCAGCTCGCAGAGCAGGTCAATAACTTCCGGGTCCATATTACCGTTTCCTGAGAGCCCGAGGTTGATTATTGGATTGTCCAGCCAGCGGCCCAGTATGGCGGAATAGCACATGCCCGGTCTTGATGCGCATCCTCCCTGGGTTATCGAAGTTCCGTAGAAAACAACAGGTTTATTTGTCCTCACGGGAGATGCTTTGATTTCAAACTCGCCGGGTATCCCCAGTTCTATCCTGTGAATGACATTGTACAACGGCAGGTACAGAATGTAATCCCTCTGGACTTCCGGTATGTCAGCAAACAACTGCGTTTCATTAAACGTGGCGGACGGCACGGCGGTGGCCAGCCATCGCCATTCACCTGCATGTCGCACATACAAGTCAAGACCGCTTACGCCGGAAGCAGGCATATGATTCATGGCGCTGAACCCGTCCCATCTTACAGATAGTGACGGAGCGTTTGTCGAAAAATGCACGGTGATTCCTGCCGGGTGTCTGCTCAATTGCCATACGGGGGCGCGGACAATTTCCCTGGCTTTCGCAGGAAGCCGCTCGTAAAAAGACTCGGTTTTTGCCCACCCCCTTCCTTCAATCGTAAGTTTGCTCGCGTCATACCAGAAAAGATTCTTGCCGGGTTCCTTGATTGCCACGCTTTTATCCAAATTTTTGCCCCTCCTTTGTTATAGAAAGAGGTATATTATAATGCAGCCTTCCCTGCAGTCAAGTTTTTGACGGAAAACCCTGATTTTTGCTTTGGGCATTGAAATATCATATAATTATTGGGAATATTTAGGGTATTGATATGAAAAAAGGTGTTCTGACATTTCAGGATATATGGCGGAATCTGGAGGAATTCTGGCTTAAAAAAGGGTGCTTCTTATGGCATCCCTGCAATATTGAGGTTGGCGCAGGGACACTTAACCCGGCAACTTTCTTCGGGATTCTCGGTGACAAAACCTGGAATGTTGTATATATGGAACCCTCGGTAAGGCCTGCGGACGGAAGATACGGGGATAATCCTGTACGTTTGTATATGCATCACCAGATACAGGTGATAATGAAACCGCCGCCTGATGGGATACAGGACATTTATATTGATAGCCTTTCTTCAATAGGGATAAAGACGGCAAAGCACGACATAAGATTTGTGGAAGACAACTGGGAGGCTCCGACGCTGGGCGCATGGGGAGTTGGCTGGGAGGTCTGGCTTGACGGGCTTGAAATCACCCAGTTTACCTATATGCAGCAGTCAGGCGGCATTGACCTTTCTCCGCCTTCCGTAGAGATAACTTACGGTCTGGATAGAATTGCAAATTTCATACAGAAAAAGAAGAGTGTTTATGACCTGCAGTGGAATAAAGACGTCACCTATGAAAGGATGAGCAGGGACAGGGAAAAAGACTATTCCGCATACAGTTTTGACAGGGCGGATGTTTCCCTGCTATTTGAAATATTTGACAGGTTTGAGGGGGAAGCAGAAAAGCTCATAGACGGGGAGGTCCTTTACCCTGCCTATGATTATGTCCTGAAACTGTCGCATATCTTCAACCTGCTTGATGCAAGAAAAGCCATCAGCGTCACTGAAAGAGTGAGATACATCGGAAGAGTGAGAAAACTGGCAAGGCTCTGTGCCAGGCTTTATCTGAAGCGGGAAAAAGGTATAATATAAAAATCCCCCATACCCCCCTTTAATAAAGGGGGGATTAAGAGGGGATTTGAATATGTAGACAGCCGGGATGGTGGAATTGGCAGACACGTACGTTTGAGGGGCGTATGGCGTAAGCCGTGGGGGTTCAAATCCCCCTCCCGGCACTTGAAGTTTCTTTGTGGGGATTAGAACACCC
>CAYOFY010000015.1:0-25731 GCA_964403465.1 uncultured bacterium | reverse complement strand
TTCTTGTACCCGTTCCGGGCAAGATGCTTGACAACTTTGTACGCTGTATTGAAAAATTCCGGGCATACAAAATCAAAATCCTTCTCGGGCCAGTAACAGTTTACGAGAACAAAAGGTATTTTTTCTTTGCGGAGACGCAAAAGCTCGCCCGGAACAACCTGCGAGGCGGCCACAATCAAACCATCAAGATTTTTCTTCCGCACAAGTTCAATGAGAAATCTCTCCCCGCTCCTTACAGAATCTTCCTCCCTGAAAGGTATCAGAAGCGAGTGAAACTCCGTCGCCTCAAAAGAAATCTGTATCCCTCTCGCTATTTCGGCAAAATATGAAAAGTTGAAAAATTCGCTGTGGTGAATCACAAGACCAATATTTTTGGAATTCATAACGGCAGAAAAATCCGTAACAAAGGTTCCGGCTCCCTGTCTTCTGACAAGCAATCCTTCTTGCACCAGGGCCGCTATGGCCAGCCTTGCGGTTATCGAAGAAACCTTGAAATGGTCGGCAATCTGATTCTGTGAAAGGAACTTTGCGCCCTTCTCATACCTGCCGGAAACAATCTCCTTCTTCAACTCATCCTTAATCTGATCCTGCTTTGTTTTTATAACGATTTCCCTTTTCATATCACCGCCTTATGTTAATTACTTAGTAACTAAGTTACTATACTTTTTTATTTTTGTCAAGTCTATTTTTTAAGACTTCTGAAAAAGCGGGTTTGCCCCGGTTTTGTCATTGCGAGCCTGGCGAAGCAATCCGATGTTGTTTGTCGTTGCGAGGGACGAAGTCTCGTGGCAATCCCATACCGCTTATCGTAGGATTGCCGCGGTCGCAAGAACGCTCCCTCGCAATGACAATCGGTAGAGTTTTTCAGAAGTCTCTTTTTGAGATGGATTAGCCGATGCAGAAAGCACTATATTTCTGTTATGGTGCCGTTGAGAAGAAAGACTATGTATCTTCTGATAGAAGGGTTGCCGGGGAAGATGTTGCGGACCGCCTTTTCATATATGTCCATCTGTCTCCTGTATAATTCCGGCTTATTACCCTCAAGTTTATAATCGTAGATAGAGCAGCAGGTATTATCATCGTCAAGAATGACCCTGTCTATGAAGCCGGTGTAAATCTTCTCCGCTTCCATCTCAACAATGAACGGGAGTTCCGAATACGCTCTGCCCGGCTCTCTCTTCTTCGCAATCTTCTGTATTTTAGAATTTTTCTCAACTGCATCATGAACAGCTATCAGGATTTCTTCCACCTGCAATGTATTATGAATACCTGACTTCGCAAGGTAAAAACTCACCCTTTTTTTGTATGACTGCCTGTCAATTCCTGTTCTGCCTTCGGATATATCGCACAGAATCTTGTGCGCAATCTCTCCTGCAACGGTTCTCTCGTAATGATAAAAATCCCGCTCCCTTTCCTCCGTGTATGATGTAAGCCCCGCGGCATATCCCGCCGCCTCTCCGGATTCAAATTTCTCAATCCCTTCTTTTTTCTCCTGTGCGGGAGGCTCTTTCCTCTCGCAGACAGGGCTGGCGGGGAATCTATCCTCAAACCTGCGCAGCCGGCCGATCCACAGGGAAGCGTCCCACCCCCGCTTTCCCCTGACCCCTGAAACAAAGAGGTACTGGCATGCCCTCGTAAGAGCAACGTAGAGAACCCTCTCTTCTTCCTCTTTCAGAAGTCCCCTGAAATTTTCCCTCGCCTCCTTTTCCGCCTCCACGTTCAGTACAAAGGCATAGGGAGACTCTCCGTCATCCGTCTTCCTGTAGAAAATCCTGTCCCTCAGAATGACATTGCCATCCTCGGCGTTGAGCAGAAAAACGGCAGGGAATTCAAGCCCCTTGGCACCGTGCACCGTCATAACCCTCACCGCGTTCTGATGCTCCGAGAATATATCCGCCTTGGACTCAACATAGTCAAGCGACATCGTCCTTAAATCCCTTGATATGCTGTAAAGCGGCGTCCCTTCCCACTCCTGCAGAAGCATGAGAAACTTCTCGGTGTTGGCTTTCTGCTGGGTGCTCAGCCCGTCGCGGAAGTTCAGTTCCTTCAATATCTCCTCTATGACCATCGTGAGTTCCTCTTTTGCAAGCAAATTCTTCCAGCGATAAACCACTTCAGAAGTCACCCTGTGTACGGAACTCCGGAGGTTCCACACGGCAACCTCATCCGTCGGGTCCGCGAGTGCAAACACAAGTGAAAGAAGGAATATTATCTCCGGCTCGCCATAGAATCCCATGCCGCCCACTATGACGAAGGGGATACCGGATTCCTTCAGTTTTTTCTCCAGCAGGAGGAAATTCCTGCCCGCGCGTTTTCTCATCAGTATCGCGATATCTTTGAAATCAATCTGCCTGAATTCCTCCCTGGCCCTGTCCCATACCATTGTCTTCTGTCCCACGAGCTGGCATATCCTGCCCAGCACCCAGTTGTACTCGTCATCCTTCGCATCAGGGTTTCCCGAGGCATCCAGCAGGTTTATCTCTATCCCTGCCGGCATCTTTCTCCTGACACCCGGCGACAGCATCTGCTCTGTCCAGGGACTGGTATCCTTGAAAACCTCGTTCACGAAACCTATTATTTCCGGAGCACTTCTGTAATTTTTCAGGAGTTTCTCCTCATCATAAAACTCCCCCAGGACACGCTTTGCCTCGTCAAAAATCCTGCCTTCCGCACCCCTGAACTTGTATATGGACTGCTTCCTGTCGCCGACAAGGAGCATCCCGTAGGATTCCCCTCTCTCTGCCTTTGCACCGTAGCCGGAAAGCCATTCCTCCGCGAGTTTGTGAATTATTCGCCACTGGAGGATATTTGTATCCTGGAACTCGTCAACGAATATGTAACTGTTCTTCTCGTCAAAATCCTCAAGTATTGTGAGCGATTCGGGATGCTCTTCAAGAAGCCGGTAGGTGATGAGCTCAAGGTCGTTGAAGTCCATCATTGACAGGTCCTTTTTGATCTCCGCCTGAATGCTGTCAATATGTTTTGAAATGGCGGATATTTTTTCAGAAAGAGTCCCTTCCGGGCTTCCCATCGTTGCATATGGATGCAACTTCCTCATGTCAAGAAGAAATTCCCTCAGTCTGTTGAGTTTCAGGGATTTCAGAAGATGGAGAATTTCCCTGGCAGCAGGACTGTTCAGGAAACTGCCGAACGCCCTGTAATATATTATCCCGCTCTGTCTCTCATCTATGACCGTAAAGAACGGGTCTATCCCTGCATAAAATGCAAACCGCTTCAGCAACAGGCGGCAGAATGAATGTATCGTTGATATCCGCAACTTCAGCATCGCGTTTTCCGCCTCAACCTTTTTCCGCTCGGAAAGGTCGGGATAAATCTCCGCGTATATCCTCTCAAGGATGCGCATCTTCATCTCTATCGCCGCCTTTTCGGAAAACGTGACCGCAAGAATCTTCCGCATCGCTTCATCCGGCTCGTCCCTGTCAATTTTCTTCAGGAACTCATCGGCTATGCGGCTGGTCTTGCCTGTACCGGCCGACGCCTCAATAACAACAGCCCGGAAATCAACCCCCTTCATAAGGACACATCCCCCCGAAAGGACAGCCGTAGCACGCACCTGCCTGTTCAGCGGAGAAGTTTATCTCCTTCTCAAGCAGCGTGACGGCCGTCTCTTCCAAAACATCCTCCACTCCCTCAAGATAATTCAGCTTATTCCCCGGATAGAACTTTTCGTTCTTGCCGTCGGTGTCCTCCGTGAAATCAAAACGCCATATGTTCCCTGTCAATTTTTCCCTTCCGATGCCTGATATTCTCCCGTACATCCACATGTAAAGGGGAATCTGCATATTCCCATTGTTGAAATCATTTTCCGTATAGGAAGGCGGGGCAGAAGTTCCTGTCTTTATATCCACTATGTTTATCCCACCTTCCGCCGTTCTTTCAATCCTGTCTATCGTCCCCCTGATATGAATGTGCGGCAATTGCACCTCCATGGGACACTCCGCATCAACAAATTCGCATCCATGGTGAGCGGTGATTATTGAATCAAACCTGCCGTACACCTCCTCTGAGCGGAGTGAAAGAACCTTCCCGTAGAAGGTAGATATGCTGCCCTTATCGTGAAGATTCCTGATTCCCGCGTGCACGCCTTCCCTGAAAGCCCTCTTCAGTTCCACGGTTTCCCGCTCCGTAATCACCCTGCGCTTATAATCCTGGAAAATATTCCTCATCACCTCGTGTACAACTGTTCCCCATATGTCGGGTGTCTCGTTTATCTCAGGCACGCAATACGGCTCCGTCTTCTCCACGTTTTGCAGATAGAACCTGTACGCGCATCTTTTGAAAAGTTCAAACTGCGTGACGCTCATTCTCAACCTGCCGTCAACCACAAAGTTTTTCCTGAATTTCTCCGCCGAGAACTCCATTTTGAAGATTTCGCGCGGCCGCGAGACAAACACCTCGTTCCCGGTGACGGATTCTTTCTCCCCGAAAAGGAAGATTGATTTCATCTGGTTTTCCCCATGCATCTTTGAGGGATACGTGAAGACTACCTTCTCGTTCTCGTTTTTGAGGCGATAGAGGTCAAGACGCTCCCTGGCAACCCTCAGTCCGCAGTCGGTGAGCCCCATCTGTTTTTTCAAACCGTCCGGCATGAAAACCTCTTCAATTGAAGGAGCGCCGGGTATATTCCCTTCGGTCGCCCCGCCTATGACGCAGAGTTTCTTCTCAAGACCAACGCTCTCCTGGATTCCGCTCACCTTCACCCCCCGACCCCTGCCTTCCTCCACCTCAACAAGTCCAAATATTCTGTTCAGGATGTTCACAAACTCATCCTGCGAAAAGACGGCTGCATTCTTTATCTCCTCCATGACATTTCTGAAACGGACCCTGACCTCCGGCAGTCCCGGCGTCCACCCTGAAAGTTCCACCAATTCCTCCATCGCTTCAGCCCATTTCTTCAGGGATTTATCTTTGCCGCCTATTTTTTCCAGCATGCTCTTTACAACTCTGAAGTTGCTCCCCCTCAACCCGTAGAAGTTCTCTCTCAGGAACCCGGTTCTCGCATAATACTTCCTGGAATGAATTGAAAACCTTTCAGCCTCCCTGAGGTCAATTTCTGTCAGATGCGGGCTGGTGAAAATATTCATGAGGGTTTCCCAGTCGTACGAAGTGTGGAAAGCGAATAATTCAAGCAGCGTGGTTACGGATGAATCCTGCGAGAGTGAATACCCGGGGATAATCTCGCATGGAAGGTTATACCTTCTGAATATCCTCTCAACCACAGGCCTGTACGAGGGCATGCTCGGGAAAACCGCCATGACATCATTGAGCGAACGACCGTTACCGGCAGCGATGTGGTTCGCTATTATCCCTGCCATCCCTGCCACCTCTTCTGGCTGGGATGCGAAATTGTAGCATTCCGTATTAACGGTTCTCTCCTCGGTCTCGAACCGTTTTTCCTCCCAGGGACACAGTCCCTTCAACCAGGAAAGCGCCTTTTCAAGAACGAGTTCCCTCACATCAATAGAGACCTTCTCATCGTGGCAGAACGAAAAGGTCGCCTCAGGCGCCTGCTCCAGCATGCTTTCTATGAATCCTCTCTGGTACGGAGGTATCTCGCAAAATCCGTCAAAAAGAACCTGCCCGTATTTCAATTCGCCTGCATGCTGCGCCGCCCTGTTGTATATATCCTCCATATCCAGGAGTTTTCCCTTCTTCAAGAACCCGCAATACTCCTCCATCACGTCAACGGCAAAGAGCAGAAGGGAGATGTTATGCTCAAACTTCCACCCGTAATCCTTCATCTCCTTCCTTGCCTTCTCAAGCGATATCGGGCCTGCGGAAGATATCTTGAAGTCCTTTATGAAATGGGACACGGCAAGCGCCATTCCGGGAAGTGCATGGCTGGACTCATCCGTTTTTCTCCTTTTCAGTATCCCCAGGATGGCCACGTATTTTTCCACCTCGGAGATAATCCTTTCTTCGCAGTGGTTATCCAGTATCTTGAGGGCCAGCGTCTTTATCGTGTGTGTCGCGGGCAGGAGGGCACTTCCCTTCCCCATCCTGTGGTAACGCATCTTGAAATCCTTCACCTTGCTCATATGGGGGGCGATGTACAACGTTTCGCCCGGACCGCCGCCGAGACATTCCGAAAGAAGCGTTTCGGTCTTATTCCTGCGGTTGAAGGGGAAAATGAGCAATCTTTTCATGGTATATTGTTTGCCGTAGAAAGCATGGCACAAAAACACAGAGGTTTCTAAAACCCGCCATTCATATTATAATAAATGTGAAGCAATAAATAAAGAAAGGCGGACCATGGGCATCAAGAGATGGAAAAAGAGAAAGAAAGGTTTTCTGCATCTTCTGACGTTCATCATCTTCGTTATCTTTTTTTATGTGGTCAAGCTCCTGCCCTGCGTCATGTATCCCGCCATCAGCAGGATTGCCGGACTGGTGGCCTTTTGCGTCATGGGAAGTTCAAGGCGCCTTGTGCTGAAAAACCTTGATATCGCCTACGGGCAGACCATGGACCAATGCAGGAAAAGGGGAATCTGCGTGAACCTTTTCGTTTCAATGGTGCTCAACTTCTGCGAGACCGTGCAGATATCAAAGATTACGGTGGAACGGCTCCTTGAAATGAGCGTCATTGAAGGCGAAGAGAACCTTCGCGCGGCTATGAAGCAGAACAGGGGTGTCGTGGGCGTATCTTCCCACATGGGCAATTTCCCGAGATTCCAGGCGGTGCTGATAAAGAAGGGCTTCCCTGCCAATTACTTCTCAAGACCTCCTTCAGGTCTCTATCTCGCAAGGTTTTTCAGGAAACTCTTCAGCAGCGTCAGCGTTCCCCTGATATACCTCACGGACAGGGGCAGGGCCATAAGGGAAGCGCAGGCGTGGATTGCCGGCAAGGGAATTCTCTGTTTCTACGTTGACCAGCACGCTGGAAACGGGGTGGAGGTTGAGTTCTTTGGCAGGAAGGTGCTCTCGCCCGCAGGGGCCGCCATGTTCGCGAGGAAATACAACTGCCCGGCGGTCGGGCTCTTCACCTGCCGGATGGCTAACGGCAAGCAGAAGGTAATCATTGAGGGTCCGTATCCCCTGCAAAGAACGGATAACCCGTCGGAGGATATAAGGGCAAACACGGCTCTTTTCATGAAAAGGGTTGAACACCACGTAAGGGAATGTCCCGAGCAGTGGTTCTCCTGGATGCACAGGAGATTCCGCTGACCTAAATTGAAAGCAGCAGCATCACCGCAGCGGAAGAAAACCCCACCGTAAGGTTATCGTCAATCTTCAACGGGAGCATCTCCACGACTGAGGCGGTTAACGCTCCTGCAGCCAGCAGGCAGAAACGGACATCCAGCAAGGGAAAGACAATCAGGGCCGCAATCAGGTTGAACAGCAGTCCGCCTCCAAACCCCTCCAGCGTCTTGCCTGGAAATATCCTGGTCCTGCCGAACCTCGTACCCACCAGCCCGCTTCCGGCATCGCCGAAGACAAGGAAAAGAAGCGCCGCAACCGAGATGCTCCTGGGGAAAAAGAGGAGGAAAAACACGGCAATGATGAAATACGTATCACCCGTTAACCTTCCCGGTTTTCTCTTGAATATGCCGCTCGCCTTGCCGAGAAGATACTCCCAGACCTTCGGGTTCCTCCATCTTTCATACTCAAGGGCAAGCAGGAGGGCAAGAAAAAATGAGGCAATCATCAGGGGTACGTGCGGCCTTCCGGTTACCAGGTATGCAACGGGAAAGATGGAGCCCATCACTATCCTGTAAACCTTCCTTTTCCACATAATCATTTTTTATGTCCGCCTGATTTCAACTCTTTAATCAATTCCGGGTTTATCAGAAAAGCCGATGCGATGAGAATAATGGTTGATGCCGCTGTCTGCACAAATACCGCAGTATTGACCCTGAGACCGTATGCAAGGAAAAGGCACAGAAAATAGAAAGCGGTGCAGAGAAACAAAACCTTGGGAGAACGCGGGTTTATCTTCTGTGCGATGAACCACAATGCCATGACAACAGGGAAAAGAATCGGCATAAGGAACAACACTATGCCTCCAGTCGTCGCGGCGCCCCTGCCCCCCTTAAAATGCATGAATATTGGATAGCAGTGGCCGAAAACTGCAGACAGCCCGATGACCGTGAGTGCTATCAGGTTCGTGATGCCGAGGTTTCTGGCAAAAACCATGGGTATCATACCCTTGATGGTATCCGCAATCCACACGAGCACACCCCATTTTTCGCCCACGTTTCTCGCAACGTTAGCCGCGCCGGGATTCCTTGTACCTATCTCCCTGATGTCCCTGCCCGTAAGGAAAAGCGTGAAAAGGTATGCGAACGAGATGCTCCCCAGAATATATCCGGCCACCATGCCTGCAATCACCCTGCCCATCACAACTGTTATACCTCAATGCAATTGCCCCTTCAAGTATTGGAGAGACTTTAATACCCCGTAAATCGGGGCATCTATTCTGACCTAAATCCTGACGGGTTTGCAGGTGCGCATTGATTCGTGAGCCTTGAGGGAAATGGCAAGGGTTTTCACCGCATCTCCGTAATCTGACCTGATGAAAGTCGGGTCCTTGCGCATCACGGCCTTAATGAAAGCCCTGTCTTCCTCCAGCATCGGGTCAACGCTGGAAACGTGCGTGGTTTTTTTTCTGAAGTTATCCACGGTGAGCGTATTGCGCGCATAGGTAATGATCACGCCCTTTCCCACCACCTCCAGACCGCTTTCAAACCCGTTCCATAACCATGTGCATGTGAGATTGCCCACGCACCCGTTCTTGAATTTCAGGAGAAGCGTTGAGGTATCCTCAACGTCGTAGTCCCTGTATATTTTGCTGTTTATCCCTTCCGTCTTGTATGCGAAAACCTCTTCAGCGTCTCCCAGAAAATATCTCATCATGTCAACGATGTGCGTTGCCTGTTCAACCAGCTGTCCGCCGGAGCGGGATTTCCTGCTGTACCACCCTTTCCCGTCCCCGGGAACGCCGCCGTAGTATCTGCCCGTGGCAAAGGAAATCCTGTTTTTCGCTATCACGCCTTTCGCCGCATCAACGACGTCAAAGTATCTCAGAACATACCCGACCGAGGTTATTAGATTGGCTTTTCTCACCTTCTCCGCTATCTCCTGAGCCGGCTTCAGTTGAAGATGGATGGGCTTTTCAACGAAGAAGGGTATCCCGTGCTCTATGCACAACTCTTCCTGTCCGCTGTGGGCAAAAGGAGGAGTGCATATGAAACAGGCGTCAATCTTCGTTCCGTCTATCATCTTCCGGAAATCAGTATAGACCCTGCCCCCGTAGGTTGCGGAAGATTTTTCCGCCTTTCTGACATCAATATCGCACATCGCGGCAAATTCAACTCCCTTGATTTTCCTGAGCGCAATCATGTGCGCTGCCGATATTCCGCCGCACCCGATAAACCCGATTTTCACTTTCATCATTCAATCCTCCTCGGGTAAAATTACACACCTGGAAGTCTTTCAATAATGGTCCGGATATGATAGTATATAAGAGCGATGGAGGCAAAAAATTTAAGTGTGTACCAGAACTTCATAGTCGCAAATTCCCTGTACTGGATGGAATTTGAAGGTTCTTTCACCCCACCTGCACTCCCCGGACAGTTCATGCACGTAAAGATAGACAACCTCTTCCTGAGGAGGCCTTTTTCCATTGCAAAATGCAAAAATAACAGGATAGGGATTCTTTACAAGGTCATCGGAGAGGGCACCGAAATCCTGAGCCGGAAAAAGAAAGGCGATTCTCTGAGCGTCATAGGACCTCTCGGCAACGGCTACCCTTTGAATGCGGACTGGAAAAACATCTGCCTCGCTGGAGGAGGAACAGGAATTGCCCCTCTCCTCTTTCTGTCCGACCGGCTGTCGGGCAAGGACGCAAACATCACGTTTCTATGCGGGGCAAAAAGCAGGAAAGATATTGCATTCAGGGTATTACCATGCGGCATTGAATCCCTTTTCTCTACCGAGGACGGCAGTTACGGCCGCAGCGGGCTTCTTGATGGAATTCTTAAGGACTTTATCAGGAAATCTGAAAAGTTGGATGTGATATATGGCGGAGGACCTGCGGGGCTGCTGAAAAAGATAGCCGCTATTTCCAATGCCATGGATATCCCGGCCTTCGTATCGCTTGAAAACAGGATGGCCTGCGGGACAGGAATATGCTACGGCTGCGTCACGAAGATATGGGTCGGAAACGGATGGGAATACAAGAGAATCTGCAGGGAAGGGCCTGTATTTGACACCCGGGAGATAAGATGGGACTGAAAAACCTTGGCGTAAAACTCGGCGGACTTTCGTTGAGATCTCCTGTCATCATGGTGAGCGGCATATTCAGTTACGGGGAGGTTAACCTTGACTACCTTGATTACAGGAAACTGGGAGCGATAGTGACCAAGACCGTATCCCTTAATCCGCGCGAGGGAAATCCGCAGCCGAGGATATGGGAGACCCCTGCCGGTATGCTCAATTCAATAGGTCTCCAGAATCCCGGCATCAGGACCTTTGTTAGGAAAAATCTGCCCTCAATAAGAAGGGACGGGGTAAAGATTATCGTGAGCATCATGGGGCAGGAAGCCGGCGAGATATCAAGGATAATGGAACTCCTTCGCAGGGAGGAAAAGATTGATGCGGTGGAGTTGAACCTCTCCTGCCCGAACGTAAACAGGAATGAGCCGATGGTATCGCAATCCCCGCGCATGACGGCGCTTTTCGTGGAAACCGCCAGGAAGTCATGCGGAAAGATGCCCCTGATAATCAAGCTCTCCCCCAGCGTCACTGACATAACGGAGATTGCATCGGCGGCCGAGGATGCCGGGGCGGATGTCCTGAGTCTGATCAATACCGTAAGGGCAATATCGGTTGACGTTGAAAACCGCAGGATAATGGAGGGCGGGTTGTCGGGGTCCGCAATCAAGCCCGTGGGACTGCACGCGGTTTACGAGGTCTACAGGAGAACAAAGATACCGCTGATAGGCATGGGAGGGATAACCACCGGCAGGGATGCTGTTGAGTACATGCTTGCAGGCGCATCCGCGGTTGGCGTGGGAAGCGGATTCTTCTCCAATCCCTTGCTGGTGGACGATATATACCACGAACTGACCGGTTTCCTGCAGAAGAACGGAATGGGAAAACTCTCGGAAGCAACAGGGCTATTGAATGAAAAAGAAAAAACAAACGGTGATTCGCGAGCAAGAAAGGGAAAGGTTTAACGGCTGGCAGGGTTTTGTCATCATAAGCATTTCGGTTTTCATATTCCTCCGCTTCTTTGTGGATGGTCTGAGCTCCCCGTTTTTCAATTTTTTCTGGAACCTCTATTTTTCCGTTCTTGCCGTTGTCCAGATCATCAGGGAAAGGATGAAAACTCCCCTGAGAAGGGAAGAGGCTCTTCTCCTGCTTTTCTTTTCGTTTTCGGCGATATCCTCGGGTATATCTCCCGTGAAGGGCACCGGCGCGGCATTCAACGGGCAGATTCTTGCATACTGGTGCATTCTCATCCTTCTGGCACGTAATTTTACGGCCTCCTCTGCCAGGATACTATTTCACATCATCATAGTAAGCGGACTGCTCATCACCATGTACGGGCTTTACCAGCATTTCTGGGGACTGGAGCAGACAAGACATTACGTGTATTCCCGTCCCGAGTTGCTGAAATCGCTGCCCCCCACATTCCTTGACAGGATAAGCAGCGACAGGATTTTCGCCACGTTCGCTTCCCCGAACACATTTGCGTCCTTCCTGCTTTTCCTCATTCCCCTGTCCTTCTTTCCCGCTTTCTCGGGCCAGAAGGTTCCGACAAGGGTTCTTTGCGCCGGCCTTCTGCTCCTGGCCCTGTACAACCTCATGCTGACAGGCTCCTACGGCGGGCTTCTCATACTTGTTTTTCTCATTCAGGTGATGCTTCTGTTCCTCATTGCCGGGGACAGGAGAGGATTCAGGGCGATAGTTTCTTTGCTCGTGGTTTTTGAGATACTGCTCTTTGCGGCAGGATACCATGCCGGGAATCTCCCCAAGATGAGTTCTTTCTCTGATAGAATCGGATACTGGAATTCAGCCGTCAGGGTCTTCAGGACGCAACCGGTCTTAGGTGTCGGTCCTGGAAACTACAGGTATTACTACACGGAATTCAAGTCTCCGTCGAGCATGGAAGCAAAGCACCCGCATTCAATACTTTTTGCATCACTGGCTGAAACCGGGATAACCGGCACGTTCTTTCTTTTCGCGTTCCTGCTATCCACGGCATCAATGCTTTTCAGGAAAAGCAGGATATCACCCTTCTACGCAGGGCTTGCCTTTTCTTTCCTCGCATTTCTCCTCCACAACCTGATTGATTTCAACTTCATCGACCCGGCTGTGTGCATACTATTTTTCATATCCGGAGGGCTGGTCGCAGCGATTGCAGAAAAAGGTGTTTCGTACTCCCGGGGATTTTTGACAAAACCGGTCAATTGCCTTATCATAATCGCAGTTCTTTTCACGTCTCTTGATTATGCGAGATTTACCTTTTCGGAAAGGGCGCTGGTAAATGCTCGCATGGAATGGGATATAAGCAGCAAGTACTATTATATTGAGAGGGCGAAGAAACTGTACCCTGACAATTTTGAAATCTACGGCACGGAAGGAGACATCTTCTCGGACATTCTTACTTTCAGAACGGACCTGGGATACGAGGAATCTGCGGAAAATTCATACCGCCACGCGATTATGTTGAATCCGCAGTTTGCAGCGGCTTACAGGAAACTCGCCTTCCTGTACGAAAACTCCGGCAGATACGGTCTGGCCGAAGAAATGTACCTTGACCTCCTGCGTATATATCCAAACAAGAAACAGTATAATATTGAAATGGCCGTATTTTATATGAAAAGAGGGAATGACAAAAAATTCAGGCATTACTACGAGACAAGCCGGAGACTCAATGCGGTCACAATGGAAGAGGCGGATGCCGTTGAGGGCTATGAGAAATGGATAGAATCGCAGAAATAGAAACGAGAAAGACAGAAAAACCCCAGCACTTCAGGGTCGGTCATGATATCGTTGATTTGAAGAAGGGGGATTTCTGCATCGTTGAGTTAACGCAGGGAACGGTTGACTACGGAAAGGTTTATGGCATCACGGAATCCAGGGTCCTCCTTAAACCGACCCTTTCGGGAAAGGTCCTCAGAAAACTGACTGAAAAAGACGTGGAAACAATCAGGGACAACAGCAGCAGGAAAAAAGAGTGCCTTCTCATCTGCAAGGAAAAAATAACGACGCACAAACTGCCCATGAAACTGATTGACGCAGAGTATTCCTTTGACAAGACAAGAATCACTTTCTATTACTGGGCCGAAGAAAGGATTGATTTCAGGAACCTGGTCAAGGAACTGGCGAAGATATTCAACTGCCGGATTGAAATGCGGCAGATAGGGATGAGGGATGAGGCAAAAATCAAGGGCGGTTACGGCATCTGCGGATGCGAGTTGTGCTGCGCCAGGTTTTTGAAAAAATTTGATTCCGTGACGATGCGGATGGTAAAAAACCAGCAGTTGCCCCTTGACATGAATAAGATTACCGGGCAATGCGGAAGACTGCTCTGCTGCCTGGGATACGAAGACGAGATGTACAGGAGGGAAAAGGTAAAGAAATGAAATTCTACATTACAACTGCGCTCTACTACATAAATGCCGAACCGCACATCGGACACGCCTACGAGGCGGTCGCGGCCGATACGCTGGCAAGATTTTACAGGATGGCGGGTCACGACGTATTTTTTCTGACAGGCACGGACGAACACGGCCAGAAAATAGCGGAAGCGGCAAAAAAACAGAACACAACACCGGAAACCCTCGCGGACAGAAACTCAGGTCTTTACAGAGACCTGTGGGATAGATTGAACATATCATACACGAGGTTCATAAGAACCACCGAACCGTCCCACAGGGAACTGGTGATAAACGTCTTCAGAAAACTCATGGAAAAGGGGGACCTGTACAAGGACGAATACACCGGATACTACTGCGTCCCCTGCGAGAGTTACCTGATACCCGAGGATGAAAATAATCCACTGTGCCCGGACTGCAAGAGAAGAATGAACAGGATTTCCGAACCTTCGTATTTCCTGAAAATTTCAAAATACGCGGACAGGATCCAGAAATATATTGAAGAGCATGAATTCGTGAAGCCAGACTTCAGGAAGAACGAGGTTCTCAACTTCATCAAGTCCGGCTTGTGCGACGTGAGCATCACGAGAAAAAATGTTGATTGGGGCATCCCTTCCCCGACTCCCGAGAAATATACGGTTTATGTCTGGTTTGATGCCCTTCTTAATTATCTCAGCGGAATAGGATACATGCAGGACGACGAGATATTCAACAGGTACTGGCCTGCAAACATGCAATTCATAGGAAAGGACATCATCCGGTTCCACCACGTAATATGGCCATCCATGCTTATGGCACTCGGTCTCCAGCTGCCGGAAACGATATTCGCTCACGGCTGGTGGATATCGGGCAAGGATAAGATTTCAAAATCAAAGGGGAACGTGGTCTCCCCCGGCAGACTCATTGACGAATACAGCGTTGACGCCTTCAGGTTCTTCCTCATGAGGGAAGTACCTTTCGGCCTGGACGGCGAATATTCGGAGGAAGGTTTCAAGAAGAGATACAACAGCGATCTTGTAAACGACCTCGGCAACCTTGTAAACAGAACGGTAAACCTCGTTGAGTCAAAAATGTCAGGGGTCCTGGGATACGCCTCTCCATGCGAAGGGTTGCTTGGTATTGCGGAATCCGCATATAAGAACTACGAAGCAAAAATGAAGGTGGTAGCGTTCTCCGAAGCCCTCGAAGAAATATGGAAACTTGTTTCTTCCCTCAACAAGTTTCTGGATGAGAAGGCACCGTGGAGGGAGAATTGCCCTGACGTAGGCAGAGTACTTTACAGCACCGTCTCAGGTATCAGGGCTGCCGCGCTCCTTCTTGCGCCCTTTATCCCTTCGTCGTCCCTGAAAATATGGCGGATTCTCGGTCTGCCAGGGGATCCGCGTGAACAGTCCTTTTCCGCTCTGGGGGAAAAACTCCCGGATCGGCTAACAACAGGCAAAAGGGAAATCCTTTTCCCGAGGAAAAAATGAAACCAATATATAAGAGGTTCATACTCAAATTGTCAGGTGAAGCGCTGCAGGGGCAACGCGGTTTCGGGATAAATTCCGATGCCTTGATTTCAATCGGAAAAGAAATACGGGAAGTGTGGGATATGGGTTGCGAAATAGGAATAGTGCTCGGCGGAGGCAATATATACCGGGGGAACGCCAGGGACAAGAAGATAATTGACCCGGTTACCGCGGATTACATGGGGATGCTCGCAACGGTCATGAACGGCCTCGCCCTGCAGAACACCCTGGAAAAAACCGGGCTGGATACGAGGGTGCAGAGCGCCTTTGACATGAAACAATTTTGTGAGATGTACATAAGGAGACGGGCCATCAGGCACCTGGAAAAGAAGAGGATCGTCATCTTTGTCGGAGGCACGGGAAACCCCTATTTCACAACGGACACGGCGGCTGCCCTGAAAGCGATAGAGACAGGGGCGGAAGCCGTTCTCAAGGCAACAAAGGTTGACGGCATATATTCATCGGATCCGGTTCTGGACCCATCGGCAAAGAGATATGAGAAGCTCTCGTACATAGACATCCTTCAAAAACGACTGAAGATAATGGATGCTTCCGCAATCTCTCTGTGCATGGAGAACAAGATTCCCATCGTCGTTTTCAACCTTTTTGAGAAAGGCAATCTTAAAAAAATAGTCCTCGGCAGAGGCAGAAAGACAATCGTAAGGTAAACAGATGAAAAGCGATAAATCATAAGCCCCCTCACTAAAGGAGAGTGGTTAGTGATAAGTGGTAAGTGACGTCTTGTGTCATCCCTGCGGAACCTGTCCCTGTATGTAGTAAACAGGGATAGTAAGCAGGGATTCATACCCCTAACACTGACCACTATCCACTGGTTTCAAACGGGAGCGAAGGAGAGAACCATATGAAAGCCAGGATTTTCGGTGAAGCGGAAAAGAAGATGGAAGGGGTCGTAAATTTCTTCAAGAAAGAGGTTGGCGGTCTGCGGGCAGGGAGAGCATCCCTGGCCCTCCTCGAGGGTATAACCGTTGAATACTACGGTTCAAAGATGCCGGTGAACCAGATTGCCACAATAACAATTCCGCAGCCGCAGTTGATTGTCATACAGCCCTGGGACAAGAACGTCATTGGCGACATAACAAGGGCCATACAGAGCAGCAGCCTCGGGCTCAATCCCGTGGCGGACGCAACCGTTATAAAGGTGCCTGTCCCGCCGATAAGCGAAGAGAGACGACAGGAACTCGTGAAGATACTGCATAAGATGGGGGAAGAAGCCAAGGTTGAAATAAGGGAAATACGGCGGAAGGGAAACGAGGAACTGAAGAAAGGCGAAAAGGAAAAAACAATATCCGAGGATGATATGTACAAGGGTATTGACGAGATACAGGAAATAACGGATAAGGCCATAAAAGAGATAGACAGGCGTGTGGAAGAGAAAACAAAAGAGATTATGGACTGATGGAAAAAAGATTCGTGATAGCGATAGACGGCCCTGCGGGTTCCGGGAAAAGCACCGTGGCAAAAATCATTGCGAAAAAACTGGGGTTCCTGTATGTTGATACGGGAGCAATGTACCGTGCGCTCACGCTGAAGGCAATCAAGGAGAATATACCGTTCTCCGATGAAAAAAAACTTGTGGAGATGGCAAGGAATTCAAGGATAGAACTTTTCAGCGGCGATACCGGATACAATGTTTTCCTTGACGGGAAGGACGTGAGCGGGGAGATAAGGACGGAGCGAGTCAGCAAGGAGAGTCATTTCGTCGCTTCCGTACTCGCTATAAGGGAAATTCTCTGGAAGATGCAGAGGGAATTCAGGGAAAAATACGATATGGTCATGGAAGGCAGGGACATAGGAAGCAAGGTCTTCCCCGACGCACAGTTGAAGGTTTTTCTTGACGCAAGCGTCAGGGAGCGGGCCAGAAGAAGATACCTGCAATTGAAGGAAATGGGCATTGATGCAAACATTGAAGACATAGAAAAAGATATAGTGCAGAGGGACAAGAAGGATGAGAATAGAAGCATCTCACCGCTTTTGAGACTGCCGGATGCCATTTACATTGATACGACAGGTATCACAATTCAGCAGGTTGTTGACAGGATTATCTCTTTGTACCCGGGTTCCGCTTCCGTATCATACCATTAGTATTCCAGACTGATTCCGTAAACCTGCCTGGTATTCTCATGGGTTGAGTTTACGAGGAGGATATTGCCGCGGGGACTCCATCGGGGGTGCAGGTCGCATCTCCAGTGGGATAGCGGCCTGTAAAATTCAACGGGTTCATAAAATCTTGCGACAGGAAGCACTGCGTCGGTTTCCATATCCACAAGATACAAACCCTGCATGCCGGTTCCATCGGGATATGTATCCATTGCCATATATCTTCCGTCGCGGGAGAACGTCCCGTGCCCGTCCTCAAACAGTCCTTTTCCCACCATCCTGTAGTCGCCTTTCCCGACGGTGAAAATGACCGGTCCCCATTCCTTACCTTCATAGGCGGCCGTGACCATTAACATGTCCCTGGAATACCAGTCATAATGGGACCCTCCCCATTCCCACGGCTCCGGGAAACACGGTCTGAGGTTCTTTCCGTCCGCATCAATCGTCAGGGAAGCCGTTCGCTGCTGGATTCTTGTGTCCTTCTCCCTCATACGCGCAAGGAAAAATATCCGGCTCGCATCCTTGTTGAAAAGCGTGTGTGCAAACCACATAAGCGCGTTCTTGTCCTGCATCTCCGGCACACCTATGAGTTTCCTGACCTCTGCAATCGTCAGTATCAGTCTTGATGTGTTCTTTTCAATGTCCACAAGGTACAGCCCGTCATCATCCGGGAACGGGATGCGTTCGCGCGGGTCTTCTCCCCTGCCGTCGTATCCGTAATCAGGCCTTGTCAGACGCCGCCTTGCATAGTTCAGGCTCACGGCCTTCGTGCCGTCAGGGGAAACAGAACTCACAGGACGGCAGATTATCCTCTCCTTTACCGTGCGGATGTCCAGAACCCTTGCGACGTAACCGCCATCCATGAAATCGTTGAAGATGATCTGGGAATCAGGTGCCGTGCCGAGCCAGTGCGCCATGCATCCTTCCTGGAAATTCCACGTTCTTGTCTGCGCCAGTGGGACAAACTTACCAGCCTCGGTATCAATAATACCGATCGTGGCGGCCTCGCCAAGGGTCGGGAGAGAGTATTTTATATCGGTGGCAAGAACGACTATATATTTCTGCGAGGCGCTGAAAGGATTTATCCCGTAGTAACTCGCCACGAGATATTCCCTTTTCAAGTCTGTCATTCTTCTTATTTCAGACACGAGAGGGAATCTTACCGTGCCGCCTTCTGGGTTCATTTTTATCGGTTAAATAGACCTGGAGGCGAGTTTCAATTTGGCCTGCGTTTCCCCGCCGTTGATAAGGTACAGCAGGGGCATGGGTCTATCCACCCCTTCAACAAAAGACGGCCGTGCCTGCCAGGGCGTAACGGAGAGTACGTTGGCAAGGTCCATCCAGTACTCAAGACGCGCCGGCTTGAGCCCCCACACCATGTGGAAGTGGTTTGCAGGAGTGAACTGTTTGTACTCAACCATCGTTGCATATTCAGGTACTACGAACGTATGAGGCCACGTATATGTGGAGGTACGGCATACGGCATCGGCAAGTTTCGCCGGCAGTTCAATGGTCTGCGCCTCATCCCATACGAGAGAAAACGTATTTGTTACGCTGCTGTAGGCAATTCTTCCTGCTATGCCCTTTATTCCAGCCGGAGACACGAAGGTAACGGAATTGCCGAGGCCGGGAAAGTATCCCTCATCGGCGATGGGTAACGACACCTTTGACATGATTTCTTTTACCGAAGCGCCGGGTTTTGCCGCCCAGTCAAACGAGGCGCTTCCGGAATTGTCTCCGTCAACAAATCCCTTTTTCTCCCATATCGTTTTTCCCGAGAGTTTGATACCTTTCCGCGCAGCAAGTTTTTCTATTTCCCACGGTTCCCACACCTTGCGAAAATCCATGAATAGCGGAGGATTGCCGGCCGTGAGATGCGTGAAAAACAGCATCGTGAGCATACCCTGGACATCCGCCTCCGTTGCATAGGCGAGTGGCGCCTTCTTACCCGCGTGATCAAATGTTGAATTGAAAAGCGATTCCATGACGTCGGCAACCGGCAGAGGTATTCCTCTTGAATCAGAACCCCATTCAAGCTGGCTCATGAACCCGCCGCCCACGGCATTTATATCCTTCATAAGATCCCTTATTATCAGGTACATTGCCAGGGAAATGTTGAACCTCTCGTTGTCTTCGTTGTTTCTCAGCGCTATCCTGCCCTTGCAGAGCCTATCAAGCCAGTTTCTCATCTCTTTCAGTTCGTTCCTGTCATAGGCATTTTTCTTCAGCATGTCGGCAAGGAGTTTCATGTCCAGACGGGTTATCTCAATCCCGAAGATGTTTCTCGTTGGTATAATGTGGGCGAGTGCCGTTTCCATGCCCATGGAGTCATGCCCGAAAACAACCGCCCTTCTGCCCTGAAGGGATTTGAAAGCCAGGGCGGCATAGCACCAGTCTTCAAGCGTATCCGCAGTGCTGTCCGTCATCACGGGATTCTGTCCGGTATCCGGCCATGTGCCAATGTTTATGTGTATGAGTTTCCCGTACTGGGAAACCGCCCCGCTGCATGCATGGGTGTAAACAACGCCAGGTTTCGGACCGCTGTTGCCGCAGGTCAGATTTATGGGAGTATCCTTGGCGAACTGCTGCAGGAAAGATATCAGCGTAAGTTGGGGGAAAGCCCACGTATCCGGAACCCCAACCAGGATATTGACCTGCGCATCCCTGAACTGCCCCGCAACGATGTCAGCCTGTTTTTCCCCGTCTATGAGCATATCGCTGTAAACAACCCTTACGGGTGACCCGTCAACCTTCCTGATTCTTCCGGCCACCGTATCAGCGGCCATCCTGACAATATTAACCGCCCTTGCCCTTGAATCCCGGTCAATCCTCGGGTCGCACGGAGCAAAAACGCCTATGACCGGTTCTGCTGTAACTGAAACGGACCTGGAACTGAGTTTCACGGCCTTCATTGGCGCCTCCCTTCCGCGCGTTTTCTCAGAGTCTGCTTTTTCTGTCCGGTTTCCCCGTTTCCTAGAGCCTGTTTCCTGCTCAACTTGATCCTTCCCTGGTTGTCCAGACCTATGAACTTGACGAGTATCTTGTCTCCTTCTTTTATCACGTCTTCCACCTTGTTCACACGATGCGGTGCAAGTTCCGAGATATGCACCAGCCCTTCTTTTCCGGGCAAAAACTGCACAAATGCTCCAAAGTCCATTATCTTGACAACCGTGCCTTCGTAAATTCGCCCCGCCTCGGGCTCCTCTGTCATGCCTCTTATGACTTCTGCCGCCGCTTCGCATGCCGCACTGTCGGGAGAATATATCCTGACAGTCCCGTCGTCCGATATGTCTATCTCGGCCCCTGTGTCTTCTATGATCTTCTTTATCGTCTTGCCGCCAGGACCTATCACCAGCCCTATCTTATCAGTCTTGATTTTCAGAGCGATTATCCTCGGTGCGTAGGTTGAAATGCATGCGCGCGGTGAGGATATTGTGGCATACATTTTTTGCAGTATCTCCTTTCTCGCTTCCTTCGCCTGCTGGAGCGCCTCTCTGAATATCTCAGCTGTCATCCCTGATTCCTTGACATCCATCTGGAATCCCGTGATTCCCTCTTCCGTCCCGGCGATTTTGAGGTCCAGATTTCCGAAATGGTCCTCCTCCCCCGCAATATCCGTAAGAAGTATATATTTTTCTCCTTCCTTTATGATACCGAGAGAAATCCCTGCCACATGTTTTTTCACCGGTACTCCGGCATCCATCAATGCAAGGCTCCCCGCACAAACGGTAGCCATGGAGGACGAACCATTTGATTCAAGTATGTTGGCAACTATTCTCACGGTGTAGGAAAAATTTTCCTCGGACGGAATCAGCAGAACCAGCGACCTTTCAGCAAGGGCTCCGTGACCTATCTCCCGCCTGGAAGTTCCCCTGAGGGAAGAAACCTCTCCTACCGAGAATGGCGGAAAATTGTAGTGAAGCATGAATCTCTTGGTCATCTCTTCATGCAGACCCTCTATCCTTTGCTCATCCCTGCTGGTTCCAAGAGTCAAGGATGCAAGGCACTGCGTCTGCCCCCTGGTAAAGAGCGCTGAACCGTGTGTTCGCGGCAGAGGGCCCACAGAACATTCCAGCGGCCTTATCTCTTTCGGTCCCCTGCCGTCCAGGCGTTTTCCCGTCCCCAGTATCAGTTTTCTTATCCTGTCCGCCAGTATCTTTGCAAAGATTTTTTTTGCTTCCGGCTTCTTTTCTTCCTCAAAAGTGGAGAGGAATTCTTCTTCCATGGACTTGTAGAATTCCTCCCTTGATTTTTTTTCAGGGAATTCGTATGCCTTCTCTATCCTGGAAGAAATAAAACCGTCGGCATTGTTCCTTGTTTCCTCGTCTTCTTCCGGAGCGACAAACCCCTCCTTCTCGGCAACAAATTCCCTCTCCCTTTCTATGACCTTTCTTATCTCACTGTGTCCGATTTCCAGTCCCTTCATGAATTGTTCCTCGGGGAATTCCAGACCCGAGCCTTCCACCATCACTATTGAATCCTCCGTACCCGAGATAACCAGGTCCATGGAACTCCTTTCCATCTCCTTGAAGGTCGGGTTAAGCAGATAATCGTTGTCAATATAACCCACTCTCACGGCCGCGATGGGCCCTTTGAACGGAATTTTAGAAGCGGTAAGCGCCGAAGAAACCGCAATAATGGAAAGAAGGTCGGGATTGTTCTCCATGTCGGCAGAAAAAACATTTACAATTACCTGCACCTCCTTGAAATAGTCCTCCGGAAAGAGAGGTCTGATTGAGCGGTCAATGAGACGGCTCACCAGTATCTCCCGCTCGCTGGGCCTGCCTTCTCTCTTGAAGAAACCTCCGGGGATCTTGCCTGCCGCCGAGATATGTTCCCTGTAATCGCAACTGAGAGGGAAATATCCCAGATCCTCGCGGGATTCCCTGGAACTTACGACGGTGGCGAGCACGATAACGTCACCCATCCTTGCCCATATTGAACCGTCGCTCTGTTTGGCGATAATTCCTGTTTCAAGGGATAGACTGTTTCTGCCGAAAGGAATTTCCATTTTTTTGACCATTTTCTTATTTTCTCAGATTCAGTTTCTTGATAACTTCCTGATATTTGGCGGGGTCGCTTATCTGCAGGTACTTGAGAAGTTTTCGTCTCTGTCCAATGAGTTTCAGGAAACCGCGTCTTGAATTGGTGTCTTTCTTGAACTTTCTGAAATGTTCGTTCAGGGCCTCTATCCTTCCTGTCATGAGAACAATCTGCACCTCCGGCGAACCCGTGTCCTTCGCGTGTCTTCCGAAATTTTTCACTATCTCCTGTTTCTTTTCCGTTACTAACATTTTAATCTCCTTTACCCTGATTCTACGTTTTTGTCATTGCGAGCGGCTTGCCCCGTTCCGCGGGGTTTTTTGCGCGGCAATATGCGCATCCCTCTCTCAGAAGAGGGTGGCAATACTCATCTTTGTTAGATTATACAATCCCCAAATATTTTTGTCAACAAGGTATTTTATGGTAAATTATATGAAATTATGGACAGGTATAAAAGGGTCAGGGGCATACATGACATAATGCCCGACGAAACTGGAAAATGGCAATCTGCCGAGGATATACTGAGGAATTCGGCCGAACTTTACGGCTACAGGGAAATACGCCCCCCCGTGATAGAGGATCGCGCGCTTTTTGAAAGAAGCATAGGTATTTCTTCCGATATCATTTCCAAGGAAATTTATGCTTTTCAGGACAGGAAGGGAAGAAATCTTGCCCTCAGACCCGAGGGAACCGCCTCGGTCGTCAGGGCATTCATAGAATCAGAGCTGGCTGCTGGTGGAAGGATTACGAGACTTTACTATTACGGCCCGATGTTCAGGTACGACAGACCCCAGAAAGGGAGATACAGGCAGTTCTACCAGTTTGGAGTTGAACTGCTGGGCGGAACCCACCCATTTTTTGACGGCGAAACGGTCGCATTGCTTGACTTTATGGTCAAAAAACTGGGCATATCGGATTATCATTTCAGCATAAACACGCTCGGTTGTCTGAAATGCAAATCCGCGTATACGGAAACGGTAAGGAAGATGATTTCCCGAAAAGAAGCAACTCTCTGCGAAGACTGCAGGATAAGAATAAGAACTTCGCCGTTGAGAGTATTTGACTGCAAGAACGCGGGATGCAGGGAAACAGTGTCGGGCATCCCGGCGATAGCGGAATTCCTGTGCGGGGAATGCCTGAGCCACTTCGCGCAGTTTGAGGACTATCTGAAAAAAGCCGGTGTGCCATGCAAGAAACAGCCGTACCTCGTCCGCGGACTTGATTACTACACGAGAACCGTTTTTGAACTGTACACAAAGGACGAAGAAAATGCCGTTGCCGCAGGAGGCAGATACGATTCGCTCGTTCGGGACCTGGGCGGGCCGGATATACCTTCAGTGGGTTTTGCCATAGGCATGGAACGTCTGATGTCACTGGTCAATTTCAATCCTGTCAGGCCTGAAACAATCTACTTTGCGGCCATGGGAGAAAATGCAAGGATTGAAGGCATTTCCGTCATGGCCACATTGAGGGAAAATGGATTCATCGTGGAAACGGACTACGAGGAAAAAGGGCTCAGGGCTCACCTGAAAACAGCCGACCGTTCCGGAGCGAAGTGGTGCATCATAATCGGGGAGAGGGAAATTGAAAAAGGAGAGTTCATCCTGAGAAATATGCTGACCGGAGAACAGGAAAATCTGAAAGTGCATAATTACATGGAAAGGATAAGGGAACTGGTAAAATGCTGAGAAGTCACACGTGCGGACAGCTGAACAAGAATAATCTCGGTGAAAGAGTGACACTTTGCGGATGGGTGAATTCCATAAGGGACCATGGCGGAGTAACTTTTTTTGACATACGTGACAGGTATGGAATCACCCAGGCGGTCTGTTCTCCGGAAGACGCGGACGGGAAAATCCTTGAAGAAATAAAATTGCTCAGGAGCGAATGGGTGGTCAGGATAGAGGGAGTGGTTTCGGAAAGACCGGAGGAAACGGCAAATCCAAGGATACCGACAGGCGAGATAGAGGTCAGAATAAAGAACCTGAGGATTTTAAACCCTTCCCTGCCCCTGCCCTTTGAGATAAATGAATCGGACAGGATAGACGAAACACTGAAATTGAAATACAGGTATCTTGACATACGCAATGCCAGGATGAACGGAAACCTCTGCAAGAGAGCTCTCTTCTGCCATAGGGTGAGGGAGTTCTTGATAAATGAGCTTTTCGTGGAAGTGGAAACCCCGGTACTCACGAAAAGCACGCCGGAGGGCGCACGGGATTTTATAGTGCCGTCAAGATTGAATCCTGGGAATTTTTACGCTCTCCCTCAGTCCCCCCAGCTCTTCAAACAACTTCTGATGGTCGGGGGACTTGACAGGTATTTCCAGATTGCGAAGTGCTTCAGGGACGAAGACCTGCGCGCGGACAGGCAGCCGGAATTTACCCAGATAGACATGGAGATGTCCTTTATCGCGGAGGACGATGTGATTGAATTGACTGAAAGGATGTTGAAATATGCGATAAAGGGAACCTTCAGTATTGATATCCCCATACCTTTCCCCAGAATGACCTACGATGCGGCCATATCAAGATACGGCAGCGATACTCCGGATATGCGAATACCATTTGAATACAAAGACCTTACGGATATTTTCGGGAAGACAAACATAACGATTCTCAAGGATATCATTGAAAAGGGCGGTATCATAAGGGGCTTCACAGTTACAGATGCCGAAGGTATATCGCTGAAAGATGTAGAAAATCTTGACAGGCTCGTCAGGGAGGCAGGTGGTGGAGGACTGGGATGGATAAGATTCAAGGGAAATGACATCCAGAGCCCTTTCAAAAAATTGCTGGATGAAAAAACAGTGGTCCGGCTGAAGCCAGCGGGCGAGTCAGGGAATTCTATTCTTCTGTTCCTGGGAGGAAAATTCAAGCAGGTGAACGAGAACCTCAATCTGATAAAGAAGTCTGTCGCAGGAAAGGTCTTCAAGTCGCGGCCTGACGTTTTCATGTTCACATGGGTCACAGATTTCCCCCTCTTTGAATACGACGCAGCTGAAAGGAAATTACAGTCGGTACACCACCCTTTTACCTCACCCAGGGAAGAAGATATCGCGAAATTTGAAACCGACCCTCAGGCAATGAAATCAAGGGCTTACGATATCGTGCTTAACGGAACAGAAATCGGAGGAGGAAGCATAAGAATAAACTCGCGGCAAATCCAGGAGAAGGTTTTCAAAACCATCGGAGTCGCCAGGGATGTATATCTGGAGAGATTCGGTTTTCTCCTGGAAGCGCTTGAGTACGGAGCTCCTCCCCACGGAGGTATTGCTTTTGGACTTGACCGGCTGATAATGCTATTGAGCGGTGAAGACAGCATAAGGGACACGATTGCCTTCCCCAAAACACAAAAGGGCACATGTCCTCTGACAGGGGCCCCCGCGAATGTTGAAGAGAATTTGCTGAAAGAAAACAAGATACGGATTGACA